>NZ_JVBO01000031.1:0-79109 GCF_001073445.1 Granulicatella sp. 572.rep1_STHE
CTCATTTTAATTACTGACTTATTGTATCTCTTTAAGAGATAAGAAATTGTTGTTTCTTCATTATTTCAAAAAATGAAGTCCCTACACATTTGGTTCGTCTTCTTTGTTCAGTTTTCAAAGGTCAATCGTTGTTTTGCAACAACTTTGATATCATATCACGCGTTCATTTTCTTTGCAAGAAATATGATTCGATGTTTTTTAACATCTTGCGCGACAACGTTTAATAATTTACCACAGGAAGAAAGAGACGTCAACGAATAACTACTCGATTTTTGAAAAAAATTGTATAATCGAGAAAACGACTGCAAGGAGGGCCTATGAGACTCGAACATCTATTAATGAAACATCTGGTGCTGAGCCGCCGTGAAATGAAGAAACTCATCAAGAACGAAGCTGTCTTAATCGATGGTGTTTCGGCCACTCACGTCAGCAATAATGTTGATGCAAGCCTGCAAGTTATCACGGTGAACGGTACTCAGATTCATGACAACAGCCAGAAGTACTATATGCTGAATAAACCTCAAGGCGTCATCTCCGCTACGATCGATAAGAAACATACGACCGTTATCGACCTCTTCGCCAAGGAGAACGTTGAAGGCTTATACCCGCTCGGACGACTTGATGGGGATACTGAAGGGCTGCTCCTCGTGACGAATAATGGTCCGCTGGGCTACCGAATGCTGAATCCCGACCAACATATCGAGAAAGAATATTATGTAGAAGTGAACGGCCCGCTAGACGAGGATGCCATAGAAACCTTCAAACGCGGCGTCACTTTCCACGGTGGGTATCAATGCAAAACTAGTTCGCTTACGATAATAGAAAGTAGCGGCAGCTTAAGCCGTGCGACCGTCACAATCTCTGAAGGGAAATTCCATCAAGTGAAGAAGATGTTTCTATGCGTTGGTGTGAAAGTGACGTATCTTAAACGCATTCGCTTTGGAGAGTTTGTGTTAGCTGAATCGCTGGCTCCTGGGGAATACCGAGAACTAAACGAAGCAGAACTTGAACTTGTAAAGACGTATTTCTAAAAAAGCAAAATGTAACATAAAAGTTACGTAACTTATATGTTACATTTCGGTTGTTCAACACTGAAAATTTCATCTTAGCCAATCTAACTACCCGTCTCATAATCATAAAGAGATAGACATCACTCTTAAAAAGTGGTTTAATAGAAGTAACAGCATATCATCCAGTTGACTATTTTGGAGGTAAGGTTATGGATTATGAAGTCATTAAACTTAACGTTTCAAAGGATAAAATTCGAGAATATAAGCAATTCGAGGGATTAAAATTATATTCAACTATTATTAAATCCCAAGATGAACGGACTCTGACGAATAAAAGAATTTACGTTACGAAAAAGAACAACTATGTTTATTACGAGCGAACCGATACGAATTGGAATTTTTGGTCAAATCCAAAAAATCATCAGTCTTCATTTATCCCAGTTGAAGAAAACCACCATATTCTCTTTGAAGTTGCACCTGACCTAAGTGCATTCTCCAAGTATTTAGGGGAAGAGCTGATTCAAAAAATTCAATCCAAACAACAGAATGGTGAAATCATCGAAAAATTAGATATTTAATAACAGTGGATTCACAAATACGGATACTCTCTCTGAACTTGTTTAAACACAAATAAGCTCGCCTGCACTGACGCAAGCGAGCTTTTCTACTATATATAAATTTATTGAATAGGTCCTAAGAGAATATTCGCCCACGCATCATGCAATGACTCTTGGTCACTTGGTTGGAACAAGCCTGCCAACACGTCGCGGTATAAGCGAGATAATTCTGTACGGTTGAAGTATGAACTACCACCACATGCACGAACGATTTCTTCCACGGCTTTCTTCGATACTTCTACAGAACGGTTCTTAATAGAAGATAGACGAGGCAACCAGATGAAGCTGTATTCAGAACTTGCTTCAAGCGTGTCGCTCAATTCGTTAATTTGCGGTTGAATGCCGTCTAGCATAATCGCCGCTTCCGCAATTCTCCAGCGAATGTTTTTATCGTTGGCATAAGGCGCATCGTTGGATACAGAGTGACGTTTCTTCACTGTCTCTACCCCGATTTCTAGCGCACGTTTTCCGATACCAAAGTATGTTGCCGCCAGTAGAATCTCGAAGTAGGCGAAAATACCGAATACCACTGGATCGAAGCTTGGTCCAGGAGCCACTTTTGTGAGGACTTGCTCTTCTGCTGCGAAAATCCCTTTTAACTCAACGCTGTTTGATTGCGTCGCACGCATGCCCATTGTATCCCAGTCGTCTTTTACGATAAACGTTTCTTGGTCCGGTGTTAAATACGCAAAGACTGACAGTGGTGATTCGCCTGTATTATCTTGCCCAAATGAAACCAACTTGTCGCAATATTTTCCCATTGATAAGAAGACTTTCTTGCCGTAAAAACGATACGCGCCGCCCTCTTCCGGACGAGCCTCAGAAATCGAACCGAATAACACGCGGTCGTTTGATGGTTCAGAAATCCCAAACGCCAATAACTTGCCTTCTGCAGCATCGCGAAGGATTTGTTCTCCCTTCTTGTTACCAAAACGAACCATGTGCTTGCCTAGGCCGACAATAATTTGGTGCATGTTCACCCCAAGCGCAGTCCCTGGAGCCGCCATCGCAAGACGTGTTTGTTCTTGCGCGATTTCTTTCAGCGACAAACCGAAACCGCCGTACTCTTTTGGCACGAACGCCTTCAAGTATCCCGCCTCTTTTAACGCTGCATAGTCCTGCGCAGGCCACGCATTTTCTTTGTCATAACGCGGTGCACGCTCATGAATTTCTTGTAATAACTCTTCCGATAAAAACATAAAAAGCCTCCTTAATGGTTGTACATCGTTAGTATACGATTAGCAAGACTAATATAGCAAACGGCATACACTTATTCTTAAGGAATTATCAACTATCAATCTTCACTCGATTTATACATGTTATTTTTTATGGCATATGATTTATTAAATTTTAGAACTTTATTAGCGTTCTCATCTTATTTATATCTGATTAAATACACTGCTAACTAACGAAATGTCGTAACATTATTTTTAACGTTAATAATATTTAAAATCCCTTCCACATCCCCTTGACAGACTCTATAGAGAGAGTTAAAATCCAATTGAATAAAGCGCTATCAAAAAGGAGGATATATCATGAAAAAAATTTATGAAACTCAAGAATGGAAAGGTAACGGAAAGCAAAATTACTATCATAATGAATACCGAACAGATGGAGATAAAGTATACAAAGTCAAATGTAATAGACGGAAATTTTTTGACGGAAAAGAAAATAAATGGGAAACCTCAGAGAAAGTGACAGACCGATGGGAAAAGTCTGATTCAAATTTAGCAGATTGGCTAAAAAATCTACTAAATTAACATTGTTGACATTTTATTAAAAATAAAAATTTTGAAAAATTGTACTGACCCCAAAAGTTAGATTTTCTGTCTAACTTTTGGGGTGCAGTTCGGTCCCTCTTCCTTTAAAAATCCTAATCATCATTTTTATTTCTAATAAGGTAGTGATTCGGTTGATTTATATTGCAATGTAGTGAAATTTAGAATTTCAAAAATCGCTTTGAATCAAGGTCTATACCGTCTAGTGACGTGTAGTGAATCCCTATTTTACTTCTATAAATAACAAACAGGGCAGAGCATTGTATCATATAGAAATTTTAATGTTCTTAAGAGGTGGAACTAGTCAGTCCGCTAAGTATAATAAGAAAAGTAGAAAATCCTATAAGGATATTGATAACATAGTTGATTTTGGTAGGCCTGTTTACATAGTTCCCCATATGTTCCGACATAGTTTTGTTTCAGTCCTGGCTGATAAGAATGTGAACCTAAACTTTATTCGAGAGTTTGTGGGACATTCAGAAGATAGCAGAGAAGTATAAAAATCTATCTTCATGTTATGCAAAAAAGAAAACATAAGATTGAACAAGCTATGATAGATTTGGCTGAAATCATAAAATGAGTAATAGTTCCGGTTATTGATTCAGTTTTATTCAAAAAATGATATGATAGTGATATAAAGTATCAATTAGGTGTAGGTATGATAAATAGACAAGCTAAGAAGTTTTTTGATTATTATTTAAAAATAGTTGCAACAGAAGAATATCAATCTTATTATCACAGAAATGAGCAGGAAGGATTAGAATTTCATAAAAAGTACATTGAAGAAAAACACCCCGAATGGAGGACACGGACAGACTATTTTGATGAATTCTCAATTGGCGAGTTTATTATTTTAGATACACTTTCAAATGAGGGTGTTAATAAATTAACGAAGCGTTTATATTCGTTACCAAAGTCGAAATTTAAAGTGAAAAATTATTATAAAAAACCTACTATATTTAAAAAATACGACTATGTCCATTTAGAATATTTAAGGCATGGAGTCGGAATTTTTGCTGAAATTGAGATAATTGGAGATAAATTTTTCAGCAGTATTGAAATAAGTTGGGCGACGGTAAATAATTATTATGCTATTTTTCAATATAGATTTCATTTCAAACAAGTATTGACAGAGTCTAATCTTCAATTATTTATTTCTGATAATATCAATAACTTGAGTAAAAAAGATTACATTAATTGGTATATTCTGGATGATAAGGACGATAAACTTAATTATCTAGCTATTGATCAGATGACAAGTGAACTTCCTTCTTTGATATGTCAACATTACATAACTACGTTTTTATATAGCGAAAATGGGAAAATGAACAAATTAATTAATCTAACAGTTGCTTTTCGAAAGGAAAAAGTTGATATAGATAAAATATACTTCGGGGATATTAGTTATAGTCTATATAATAAGAAAGGTAATTACTATATTTCAAATAGTTTTAATGATAGCGATTATGTTCTATACTCAGGAAATAATTTCATTCCTAGATTTAGTATTTTAGGGTCTATATCGCAATATGGGAACGAGCTCTATTACTTATTATTTGGAGAGCGAGAACTTCACATTTTTGAAAGAGATTTTTCGAAATATGTATCAGGAAGAAAGAACATAATGTTTAATAAAAATTTTTTAAACCTTTTGAAAAAGATACAAAGCCTATCGGAGTCAGAAAACAGAATAGATATTTCTAATTTTAAAAAAGACTTTGAAGATTCTTGGACTATATTTGTATCAAATGACGAAGTTCAACTAGAAAATTTATTTCATAAAAATTTGTCATATTATCGAAATGTAATTAAAGAAAATTATTCCTATTTGAATATGCTTACAGAGATAAATTACACAAAGGCAAATACCATAAGTTCTATCGTTGCTACGATAGTCTCCATCATTGCTACCATTATATCTATTATTGCTCTCCTAAAGTGATATAATCAGTTAAAATTCAGTTGTTTTGCTAAAATTAAAAGAAAAAAGCCTTTGAAATGCGGCACTCCCCCCCGTAAATGAGAATTAAATAAAAACACCTCCAAGTTGGATTTGGTACAATATTATCAAATACGCATGGAGGTGTCTTTTTATGGTTAAAAATCGTGTGGCCTATTCTGTCGATACAAAGAATAAAGCCGTAGAAATGAAATTACAGGGATATACTACAAAACAAGTAATGCAGGAGTTAAACATTAAAAATGAAACTCAAGTAAAAACATGGTTTAGATGGTATAAAAATGGAGAAACTCATCGTTTCCACCAACAGGTGGGGAAACAATATTCCTATAATAAAGGAATAGCTGAACTTTCAGAAATCGATCAATTAAAATTAGAATTACAAAGAAAAGAAGTTGAATTAGAAATATTAAAAAAATACAAGGAATTGGAAAGGAAGTGTCGCCTCAAGTAGTTGTAAAATTAGTGGAAGAATTGAAAGGTAAATATACATTTCGTTTAATCTGTTTTTGCCTTAATATACCCATATCTACTTACTATCGATGGAAAAAGAAAGACTTTTCGCCAACCGTTATCGAGGAAACCATTGGTAAAATTTGTAAGAAAAACAAATTTATTTATGGGTACAGAAAGATTAAGCATTTGATTCAGAAGGAATTAAATCAGATTGTTAACCATAAGGTTGTGCAGCGGATTATGCAGAAAAATGGTTGGAATTGTGCCGTGAAACCTAAAAAAGCTATCAAAATAGGTAAACCATTCTCAATTACTGGCAATACTCTAAATAGAAATTTTTCAGCAGACAAACCTATGCAAAAGTTGACTACTGATATCACATATTTGCCTTTCGGTCCTAAACGATTATATTTATCTTCCATTATGGATTTACATAATGGGGAAATCCTTGCTTATACAATTGGTTCAAAACAAGATACAAAGTTTGTATTGGATACTTTAAATCAAATTGATTTACCTAAGGATGTTCTATTACATAGTGATCAAGGCAGCGTTTATACTTCTGCTGAATATTACAATTTATGTAAAGAAAAAAACATTATCCGCAGTATGTCCCGTAAGGGGACACCCGCAGATAATGCACCTATCGAAAGCTTCCATTCTTCGCTAAAGTGCGAAGCTTTCTACATAAAAGATGAAGTAATAACTTCATCTTCTATTGTAATTCAAATTGTAGAAAATTACATCAAATATTATAATGAAAATAGAATCCAACAAAAATTGGACTACCTGTCTCCGGTTGAATACCGGAGACGGTAGCCCTAGGGTGTTTTTATTAAATTCTCACTTTTTGGGGTCAGTCCCGAAAATTCTGGTGGGGTTTTTGGTGGGGAACCAATCGATTTTGATTGATTTTTAACCTTTTATAATAACCGAAAGTGCTGTTAAAACAACCATTTCACTTCAAATCATGTTTATAAATCATTCCCACTCAATCGTAGCCGGCGGTTTGCTCGTGATGTCGTAGACGACGCGGTTGACGTGGGCTACTTCATTGACGATGCGGGCGCTGATGGTTTGAAGCACTTCCCAAGGAAGGCGAGCGAAGTCACTGGTCATGCCGTCGATACTCGTTACGGCACGGATTCCGATTGTGTAGTCGTACGTTCTGCCGTCTCCCATCACCCCTACGCTGCGGATTCCTGGAAGAACCGTGAAGTATTGCCATACGTCTCGTTCTAGGCCGTTTTTGGCGATTTCTTCTCGTAAGATGGCATCAGATTCGCGGACGATTTCAAGTTTTTCTTCGGTCACTTCCCCAAGAACGCGGATTCCAAGCCCTGGTCCTGGGAATGGTTGGCGCCATACGATAGAGTCTGGCATGCCAAGCGCTGTTCCCAAAGCGCGCACTTCATCTTTGAAGAGCGTGTTCAGCGGTTCGATCAGTTCGAATTGCATATCCTCTGGAAGTCCCCCTACGTTATGGTGAGACTTGATCGTTTGCGCGGTTTTCGTTCCGGATTCGATGATGTCTGTATAGAGCGTTCCTTGCGCAAGGAAATCCACGTCTGTGAGTTTTGCTGCTTCGTCGTCGAATACGTACACAAACTCATTTCCGATGATTTTTCGTTTTTGTTCAGGGTCGTTCACGCCTTTTAGTTTCGATAGGAAACGTTCCTGAGCGTTCACGCGAATAATATTGAGGCCAAATTTACCAGAAAGGCTCTCCATCACTTGGTCGCCTTCCCCTTTACGAAGCAAGCCGTGGTCTACGAAAATACAGATGAGTTGGTCGCCGATTGCTTTTTGCAAGAGAACTCCAACCACACTAGAGTCAACTCCACCAGATAGCCCAAGTAGGACTTTCTTATCGCCTACTTTTTCGCGAATCTTCGCAATTTCCATTTCAATAAAGCTGTCCATTGACCAGTCACCTGTTGCCCCACAAATATCGAACACGAAGTTACGAAGCATGTCGTTCCCGTGAATACTGTGGCGCACTTCTGGGTGGAACTGTACGCCGTAGATGCGACGTTCTTGGTTTTCAAAAGCCGCAAATGGCGTGTGCGCATTCGAAGCCGTCACGCTGAAGCCTTCCGGAATCGCAGTAATACGGTCGCCGTGGCTCATGAGTACCTCTTCCTCTTCAGCTAACCCTTTGAAAATGCCTGAAGTCGTGTTGAAAACATCGACTTTCGCAGAACCATATTCACGCGTTGTAGACGATTCTACCTTCCCACCGAACAGATGCGTTGTCAGTTGCATCCCGTAGCAAATCCCAAGCACTGGAATTCCCAATTCAAAAATCGCAGGATCCACGGTAAAAGCATCCTCTGCATAAACGCTATGTGGTCCCCCTGAGAAAATAATCCCTTTTACGTTGCCACGTGCCTTAATTTCTTCGGCTGTAATGTCGTTGTGTAGCAACTCGCTGAACACACCGAATTCACGAATACGGCGCGTAATCAACTGGTTGTACTGACTTCCGAAGTCGAGCACGATAATCTTTTCTAATGAAGTGGTTTGAGCTGTCATAAGAGGCCTCCTTAGTTTTAGTTCTTTTTCATTGTAACAGAAAAGCCCGAAAATTACTTAAAAAACAGAAATTTTTGTTCGGATTTTTTAACCCCATTTTCCGCGTCACACCAAGCTTTCATGAAAATATATAAATTAGTATATAACGTGTACACTCGCTACTCTCTCCTTCCAGAAACATTGTCACATCAACGTTTCTAAGTGTTGACACTCTGTTTAAAAATTGTGTTTTTAATTTTTGAAAAGTAGCATATATGCTACTTTTCTTTTTTACAAAAAAAGAAAAGGGGCTTACCGTCTCTTTCCGTATACGCTTAACAGTGCACATCATCGGTAACTCTTTTGACAAAACCTCCTTAGTTCTTTCAATGTTGTTTACAGACCACATACGAAACTTCACTAAGGAGGCTTGTTTTCTATTATCAGACTGCGAAGCTTTTTGATTCGTGACCAATCCAAGGTTGCATTAAAAAACAAAAAACAGTAAATCCTCTTTTGATTTACTGTTTCTTGTTAATGATTTTTTATCCTATTTTTCTTTCACATATTCCTGAATGGCATCGCATATATACTGTGCTGTTCCATCACCGAATTGATCTAAGTTGTTTTTAAATTCTGCATTTTGAACATATCCATACCCAATGTTTGAAAATACATCGATTGGGCATTCGAACGAGTATTTGCAAATATGTTTATGAAGTTTCTCTGCTAAATCTATATTTTCTTTAGATGTTGCGCTCATTCCATTTGACCTATTTTCAGAGAAAGCGAAGAATATTTCATTAAAACCATCCGTCAATTCTTGTTCCTTTCCCTTTTGTTTTTCAATGGCTTCTTCAATAACTTCCTTCCCGTACATATCGATTGCAGTTTGCTTGTATTTTTGATTATCTTGGTATGTAAACCCATTAAATTTTTCTTTTGTTGACATTGTAATTTTCCTTTCTTCATAATCAATCGTTTTCCGTAATGTTTCCATCAATGTTAAGAGTCTCTCGTTTTCCTTTTGCATTAAGGTCAACTGTCTTTTCAAGTGAGTTAGTAGTTCGGTATCATCTTTTGCCATTAGTGATTTAATTTTTTTAATTGGAAATCCTAAATATTTGTAAAAGAGTATGGTTTGTAAACATGCCATATCTTCTTCGGTATAACACCTATATCCATTCTCTGATTTTTGGGGAGATAATAACCCAATCTCATCATAATGGTGCAACATTCGTACTGACACACCACTAATCTCACTTGCTTTTTTTATCATGTACATGTATCTACCTCCTAACAATTTACATTCTAAACCATGACACAATGTTATAGTCAACACTTATTGCAAAATATTTTTTTAATTATAACTCACTGCCTTTTATAGCTTATCTTTAGATGTTTCTAAAAGTACTTTTCGGATATTTCATTTCAGATTTAATTAGAACCCAAAAAAACTCCATCCATTAGACATGCTATTGGATGAAGTTCAGGAACCTTCTACAAATATGTTTAGTTTGGTTACTTAATTTTCTTAATCGGAATCCATCGATTCACTCTCGCGCAATAGTCCTTATAGGCTTCTCCGTGCAGTTCGTAGAGCCATTTTTCATCGGTAATACGAATCACGACGGTTAATAACACCCACTGAATCGGAATAAGAAGTAGTAACCACACATTATGGATGGTTAGGGTAATCCCGATGCTGCTGAGCCACCACGAAAAGTAAATTGGATTGCGAGTGCGCGCGTAAATTCCTGTTGTCTTGAGTTCGCTAGTTTGGATACTTGTGCTAATAAACGACTTCACCCCGCTGAGCCACTGAATTCTCGCTGCAACGAACATTAAGAGGAAGCCAATCAGATAAAACAAATCTTTAAAGCCACCCTTTAACAGTCCGCTCTCGAGCACTGACTGACTCAGCAGCAAACCCGTCAAATTCGGCAAAAGGATAGTTATGTATATGTAAGGCGCTGCTCCATAAGTCGGTATTTTTTGATGTTTTTTTTGATCACTTTTTAAGTACATGTTCTCACCTCATTATTAAAGAAACCATACTATAAGCTACAATTTTTCACCTACATTTTACCACTACTATTCCGCGTTTTAAACAGGATTTTTAAGGATTTTACAAAAAAAGAGATTCCCCCACAAATAGGAATCTCTCTTCATTTATTGAGTATTCAGTTATGTCTTTTTAGTCCTCTAACACAAAAATCTCTTCAACATTGAGCTGGAGTAACCTTGCAATCTTCATTGCAAGTTCAAGGGTAGGATTATATTTATCATTCTCAATGGCAATAATGGTCTGTCTGCTTACACCCAATGTTTTTGCCATATCCTCTTGTCGCAATCCTGCTGCTTTTCTTAGCTGTTTTATATTATTTTTCATATGCCATCACGCTTTCTGGAAAAAATACACGCCAACAGCCAATACCACGATAACAGCGACAACTGCTAGAATGACTCCTTGAACAAGTTTATTTGGTTCTTTATACTCTTCATCACCAGCAATCATATTGCGTTTCATTGCGGTTTGAGCAAATCCTTGCACACTTACAGATAAGAGCAAAATCAAGCAAGGTAGCATTTCAAGTTTGCCACCACTAACAAGTGCTTGATAGATATTAAATCCTGTCCATGCACATAAACCCAAAAGCGCTGTTTTATAGCCCCACGCCTCAGAACGCAACTGAATATCTCTGTCCATTTCATCCATCTTTTTCATGGCTTTGTTCCTCCAAATTTTCGTAATAATGTCAAGAGCTCTTTACATTTAAAATTATACTCTCCTACCTAAAAATGTCAAGAGGTTTTTACATTTTATTTTTGCAATGAACATAGATATACTCTTTCTTACGATTCCCCGTACTCTTACTAAGAATCCCGTACCGCTTCACCTACTAAAACAGTGGCACAATTTTTTGTAAAAAAATAATCGATTACGAAAAATCAAGCGGATTTTATAATCGCAGTAATGGGGGATAGCAACCAATGTGAATTACTGACTCTAGGGTGAAACCCGTAGAGTCAGTTTGAAGCTTGGTAGAGGTTGAGACGTAGGCTCAATCCGGTGCCCCATTACAGTGATTATAAAAAAATCCGCAAGGATTTTAAGTAATCGATGTACCTAATATTTTTTAATTTGCACAAAATCAATGTGATGTCCCACTGTTTTATGGAGGATGAAGTCGGCGCGGGTTTTCGTTGGTAAGATGTATTCTTTAAGGTTCTTCAGGTTAGTCTTCTTCCACACATCTTTCGCCATCGCAATCGCGTCCGCACGATTCCCAATCGCATATTGATAGTAATAGTTATCCGGCTGAGATTTCGCACGGTCCATCAACAATTCGAAACGCTCCAAGTACCATTGTTCAATCAGCGTTGCATCAGCATCTACGAAAATCGACCAGTCGAAAAAATCACTCACGTAAATTTCACGATTTGGCGGCAATTGCAACACATTAATTCCCTCCACAATCAAGATGTCGGGCGACTCAATCGTCTGCACTTCCCCTGGCACAATATCGTAAATCTCATGCGAATACACCGGTGCATCCACGCTTGGATTTCCAGTCTTCACTTCGAGTAAAAAATGAACGAGAGCTTCCATGTCGTAACTTTCCGGGAATCCTTTACGATCCAAGATGCCACGTTGAATTAACTCTTTTGTTGGAAGCAAAAAACCATCCGTTGTCATCAGTGCCACTCGTTTACTTGGGTAGCGTTGTTGTAGCATCGTTTGCATTAAACGAGCCGTTGTACTCTTCCCGACAGCCACACTTCCTGAGACCCCAATAATAAAGGGTACCGTCTTCTTCTGTTGATTCAGGAATTGTTGTTCCTCAGTATGTAATTCAATATGTTTTTTAAAATATACATCAAAATAATCCAGCATCGGCACATACACTTCTTGCACGTCCTGTAGGGAAATGCGGTCGTTTAATGACGTTAAGTGCGCAAGTTCAGCGCTTGTCATCGTGAATGGATGCATGCCTTTATACTGGCTCCACTCACTTCTTTGAATCTGATAATACGTCTCGTTTTCTCTCAACGGATTCGTCTCCTTCAGTTACAGGTTTACTATTCTTGAATTGTACCATAAGTAGCACACTGTTTCTATGATTCGTTTCTTTATAATCTTAAGTTTTTCCCATGAAATCAGCATGCTTGTTTACGAAGGGGAACGAATCTAGTAGAATGTGAATTGAAAACGAAGAAAGGGATGTCGTATGAAACTACAAAAGGGAACAGGCCTCGCCAATGGAAAAATCATTTTAGCCGGTGAACATGCCGTCGTCTATCATAAACCAGCCATTGCACTCCCCATTAATGCGGTGTTCGTGAAAGCCGATATCGTCACTGCAACCACAGGGCAAACGATCGAATGCGAACTATACTCAGGGGACCTTCAAAGCATGCCTGCTTCAATGGCAGGTTTGCAGTTTGCGATTCAAAAAGCATTTTTACTTGCCTCTTCAAAAGAAGTCACGAGTCAAGCTTTTGTCCTCTCCATCGAGTCAACGATTCCAGCGGAACGAGGCATGGGATCCAGCGCTGCAGTAAGCGTGGCGGTCGTGCGTGCCATTTTTGATTTTTTCAAAACACCTTTATCCAATGCCACTTTATGGGACATCGTTCAAGGCGCGGAAACCATTTCGCATGGCTATCCAAGTGGTGTCGATACCGCGACAACGAGTGGCACTCATCCGGTCTTTTTCCAAAAGGAACAAGAACTTCAAACGCTTGAGCTGGATATGCCAGCGTATCTCGTTATTGCAGATTCAGGTGTGACCGGGAATACGAAGCAAGCAGTCCATCATGTAAGCACCCTGCAAGAACGCATCATCGACCCTACCACTAACGAAACTGGTTCAGACGCGGTTCAGTCGATTGGCGCCATCGTACAAGATACAAAGACCGCCATTGAAACCAAAGATCCTCTAAAGCTCGGCCAGCTGATGACTTCTAATCACGATCGTCTTAAAAAATTAGGGGTTTCTCATGATATCATTGAAGCACTCGTCAGTACGGCCCACGAAAACCATGCACTCGGGGCAAAAGTCACAGGTGGTGGCTTAGGTGGTTGTATGATTGCCCTTGTAGCTACAGAGAACGACGCCCTTCATTTACAAGAACAATTCATGAAAAAAGGAGCGCAAGCGGTCTGGATTCAGTCGCTCGCCAAAAAGGAGAAGAGCTAATGACCACATCGATTGGAATGACGCGTGCGCATACGAATATCGCACTCATTAAATATTGGGGAAAAGAAAATAAAGAGCTTTTCATTCCGATGAATAGTAGCCTCTCTTTAACCCTTGAAGCTTTCTATACCGATACAAAAGTCGAACTCTCAGATGCGTTAGCGGAAGACGAGTTCTATCTTAATGGTGCCAGACAAGACGAAGCGGCGACCGCTAAAATTACGCGCTTCTTAGACCTATTCCGCGCTGAAACGGGAGATACGCGTCGTGCTCGTGTCGAGAGCTTGAATTTTGTCCCAACTGCAGCAGGTCTTGCGAGCTCTGCTTCCGCCTTTGCGGCACTGGCAGGTGCGATGAACGATGCTACCGGTCTTAACATGCCTGCTCAAAAACTATCGACTTACGCTCGTCGTGGAAGCGGAAGCGCTACTCGTAGTCTGTTTGGCGGATTTGTCGAATGGAATAAGGGAGACTCCAACGAAAACAGTATGGCCATCCCTGTCGACGATGCCAACTTTGACATCGGGATGATTATTATCGTCGTGAGCGCGGCCGAGAAGAAGATTTCGAGTCGTGCCGGCATGGAATTGACCGTTTCTACTTCACCATTTTATGAAGGTTGGGTCACTTCAGCAGCGGACGATTTAGCCGACATCAAAGAGGCTATCAAGGACCGCGACATTCATCGTATCGGCTCTATTGCGGAATTTAACGGCATGAAAATGCACGCTACGATGCTGGCAAGTAACCCTCCATTCTGTTATTTTGAACCGGAGAGTATTATCGCCCAACAAACAATTCGCACGATTCGAGAAGAACGAGGCATTCCGGCCTACTTCACAATGGATGCGGGACCAAACGTTAAAGTCATCTGCAAGGCAAGCGATATTCCTGCGATTATGGAAGAGCTTAGCAAAGTATTCCCGAGTGAAAAACTCATCCCTACGCTTCCAGGGGAAGGTATTCGCACGCTAAGTGAAGACGAATGGAACGCTTCTCGTGCGGCTTTCGAAGGGAAGTGAGCGCGTGACGATTACTTCAAAAGCTCCCGGTAAACTCTTTATTGCCGGAGAATATGCGGTTGTCGAACCAGGTCACGGCGCTATTGTTGCGGCAGTATCGAGGTACTTAACCGTTACAATCGATAAAGCTACTAGTGAAGGAAGTTTAACGTCTACTCAAAATCCAGACCTCGTTGTGGAATGGACTCGCGAAGGTGAACTGTTCCAAGCAAAAGGAGAACATCCCTATAAACTAGTCGAAGAAGCGATTCTGGTCGCAGAGCAATATGTTCGGGAATGCGGCACGCCAACAAACGACCTCTACTCGCTTTCGATTACGAGTGAACTCGATGACGCTAAACGTGGTATTAAATACGGACTCGGTTCCAGTGGTGCCGTTGTGGTCGCAACGATTCAAGCCGTTCTTGATTTTTACAAGACTCCTCGCACGCCTCTACTCGTCTATAAGCTTAGTGTGTTAACGAATCTCCGCTTATCCCAACGTGGATCCTTTGGAGATATCGCCGCCTCTTCTTTTGGAGGATTGGTGTATTATACAAGCCCAGACCGAAGCGCATTACTCGTAAAATTACAAAGCCAAACGATCAAAAAAATTTGTGATTCCGACTGGAAAGACCTCACGATTGAACGTCTTCCAGAAATCCCAGACTTCACCCTCTTAGTAGGATGGACGGGGCAAGTCGCAATCACAGATTCACTCATTCAAGCCACTGAGAAGAAACGCAAAGTCGCAACCGATAGTGACTTTTACAAAGAATTTCTCAAAAAGAGTCATGCCATCGTTCAAGGCCTACAAACAGCTTGGAACAAACAAGATATCTCAGCCTTACAAGAAGGAATCCGCGCTAACCGCGCACTCTTAAATGAATTTGCTAAAGTGATGCAGCTAGAAATCGAAACACCTGCACTACAAACGCTTTGCGACCTCGTAGAACAGTTTGGTGCCTGCGCAAAAACTTCAGGCGCTGGCGGTGGCGACTGCGGTATTTGCTTTACTCAAAACAAACACCAACGACAAACAATCGAAAACCAATGGGCCAAGGCTCAAATTCAAGTGCTTCCGCTGACCATCGCTGAAGCCTGGTAAAGGAGATTAATGATGGATTTATTTCAACAACAAATGAATCGAAAGGACGAACACGTAGGTCATGCGAACCAGCAATACCGTGCAACGAGCGCTCCCGAGTTCGTGGAAACGCGCTTTGTACATCATCCCTTCACGACCGTTGATGTGGCTGATGTGACATTACAGACCAAACTTACCGGGCTTACCTTCGACGTTCCATTTTTCATCAATGCCATCACAGGTGGGAGCCCACTCACGACTGCGTTAAACCAGCGCTTAGCCATCTTGGCTCGTGAAACAGGCATGGCAATGGCGACTGGTTCGATGAGTATCGCGATGAAATTTCCTGAAAGTGCGGAAAGCTTCAAGGTGATTCGCCAAGAAAATCCAAACGGCATCCTCTTTGCGAACCTTGGTGCGCATTACAACGCTGAGGCTGCTAAACGAGCTGTCGAACTCATCGAAGCCAACGCGATTCAAATTCACGTCAACCGTGCACAAGAACTCGTCATGCCAGAAGGTGACCGCGTCTTTAGCAATTGGCTTAAAAATATCGAAGAAATCGTTAAGACGAGTGCTGTTCCCGTCATCGTTAAAGAAGTCGGATTTGGATTTAGCCGCGAAGCCATCGCACAACTGGAAAGTATTGGCGTCGCTGCCATCGATATTAGTGGTACTGGCGGTACGAATTTCGCAAAAATCGAAAACGGCCGTCGCAAGGAAGATAAACTCGATTTCCTAGAAGACTGGGGCCAAACAACCTTGACGTCGCTCATGGAAGCCCAAGGAAGCCGCACCCCAATCATCGCTTCCGGCGGTGTGAAGACGCCACTCGACATGTCCAAATGCTTCGCGCTAGGAGCTAGCTTGGTCGGATTGTCTGGGGAAATGTTGCATCTCGTACGGAAAGACGACTCCCTTCCAGACGCAATCCATACGGTCCAAACCTGGAAAGAGCAACTGACAACGATCTTAACGCTTGTCGGTGCAGGTAGCATCTCTAGTCTCCAACAAGCCCCAATCGTGGTCGCACCAAGCATACAAAACTGGTGTGATGCCCGCGGGATTGATTGGAAACATCTTGCCCAACGTTAACACTCAAAAACAGCCTACTTTGAAAAAAGTAGGCTGTTTTTATACCACTAATCTTAAAATTATAGTTCCTCTCTATTTTGTTTGTGATATAATTATTAAAGGTTAGGATTAATTTTAAAGGTGGGATTAAATTGAAAGGAAAATCAACCGCAGCTTTAATGAAGCATATTCGAGATGCTCATAAAATAAATATCAGTGGCACAAAGCATAAAAACAAACTGCTTCAAATGGGATATTATCACGGGTATAAAGGCTATAGATTCCATAAAGAAAAGAATCATCTCTTCAACTTTACAGATTTCGATGAGATTATCGCGATATACGATTTTGATACTGAACTAAAAAAATTATTATTGTCTCCTGTCTTATCGTTGGAATCATCCGTAAAAAATCTCATTTTAGATTGTCTCGTTACGAATTCAAAGGCAACTTTCGAAGATGTTTTTTCAAATCAATTAACAGACTATCGCCGGTACACTGGCCCAAAACAAGCAAAGATGCTAAAGGAAAAATTAAAACTGCAAAAAGATATTCATACTAGCATTCATATGAATTATCAAAGGAATAATATGGTTACCAGTAAAATCGATTCTGGAAGCCCTCTACCGATTTGGGTTATTTTTGAAATAATCTCTCTTGGTAAACTTGGGGATTTTATTCACCATATGAGCGTTCAAAGTAGAATTGAAATACTCCGGAAATTAAATATTTATTCTAGTAATGATACTGTTGGATCCGAAATAACCCAACACTTATTGATACTAAATGAATTTAGAAACGGTATGGCTCACAACCATATTATTTTTGACACTAGATTTAAAAATAGAAATATAAAAGATGCAATAAAAACAAATATTGAAGTATTAGTGGGCACCTCCAACATTCAATTTGAATCCATTGTTGACTATTTAACACTCGTTATTCTATATTTAAAAGGGTTAAAGTACTCTAAAACTGAATTAAAAAATATCACTATTCAATTTCGTAAAATTGTTGTTCGCCTTTCTGAAAGAATCCCTACAAGTGAATTTCATAAGATTCTAGGTAATGATATTTTTTCCAAAATTTCAGACCTCCAGCGCTTTATTTCTACTTGACAGCTATTAGTTTTATCAGTAAAATTGATGTATTGATAGCGGTATATGTTGTAACAGACTATACTTGCACTCTCGAGAAAATATCGAGAGTGTTTTTTTATTTATTGAATGATAAAACCAGCTTAGACATTCTGCCTAAGCTGGTTTCATTTTTTACGGGAAAAATAAGAAATGGATAATGCGCAGTACGTAGAAGAAAATCCCCACAATCAGTAACAAGACCATCGCGACATGCACATAAGGTCCTACTGGTGTGTTCACGAAGGCTTGTAGCGCTGGGAGTTTCGAATATAAAACAAAGTACAAGGCGCTAATCCAGAACCCGAGTCCTAATAATCTTTTCATGAGATGTCCTTTCTATAAAACGAAGTACTGCATGATTAAGCTAGAAACAGCCACCATAAACCAAGTTGCTAAACCTGTTAAGATTGGTTTTGCCCCTGCTTCTTTGAATTGTTTGAAAGAAACTTGCATTCCGATACCTACTAATGCCATCGCCATCAACCATTTAGATGCTAATTTTGCATACGGTACAAGGAAATTTGGGAATAAGCCCACACTTGTAATAATCGAAGCGACCATGAACCAAATGATAAACATTGGCACGATTTTTTTCCATTGAACGCTTTGTCCTTCTTGTTTCATACGGCGTGCTTCGACTAAAGATAACACAATACACGCTGGAACAATCATCAATGCACGAGTCAGTTTTACGATTGTCGCGATTTCTAGGGCTTCCGCACTGTAACTTGCGCCGGCTGCGACCACGCTGGATGTATCGTTAATCGCTGTTCCTGCCCAAAGCCCGAACTGCGATGCGTCCATGCCCATCATATGTCCTAAGAATGGGAATAAGAATACCGCCATTACATTGAAAAGGAAGATGGTTGAAATCGACAACGCTACTTCATCGTCTTCGGCTTTAATGATTGGTGAAGCTGCAGCGATCGCCGAGCCCCCGCAAATGGCAGTTCCGAATCCAACAAGAATCTTCAATGGACGAGAAAGTTTGAAGAAGTTCCCTACAAATAGCGCTGTTAAAAATGCAATCGAAATCGTCACAATCGTCACTGGGAACGATGACGCACCTGTTTGGCTCACTTGCGCAAACGACATTGTAAATCCAAGCGCAATAATCGAATAATGTAATAATTTTTTCGCTGAATAGTTAATTCCCGGTCTAAAATCACTTGGGATTTTCCAAAATTGGTTTAAGACCATTCCTAAAATAATGGCAAATACCGCACTTCCAATCACGGGGAATAAATCTCCGAGTATGACTGCGACAACTGCTACGGCAAACGTACAAAGTAGCCCTTTTCTTTTTTCCATGAATGATGACATTTCATCAGATCCTTTCAGTACTAAATCTTTACTAGTATAGCACAAAATGCCTTGTTTTTCTTACGCAAATTGAAAAAATGCCTCATCATTATAAAATTAACCGTGTGCAATTCGACACGGTTTACTATAACAAAAACCCGCTTAGAATCACGCATCATCGCTGACTCTAAGCGGGTTATTTTTTAGAATTGTTTTACGACAACCCCATCAGGAGTTCCAACAAGCACGATATCGGTCATGTTTGTAAAGAGGCCTTGCTCTACCACACCTGTCATACCTTTGATTTTTTCTCCGAAAGCGATTGGGTCTTTAATTGGATACACATCCAAGTCGATAATGTAGTTTTTGCTATCAGTTAAGTAGCGTTCTCCGTCACGTTCGCGGAACGTTGGTTTGTATCCTAGCGCTTCAAAACGTTTGAATAATTGAAGCGAACCATAAGGCACTACTTCCACTGGTAATGGGAAACGACCTAAATAGTCGACCATTTTTGATTCGTCTACAATCCAGATTACGCTCTTTGATTGCTCGGCAACGATTTTTTCGAATAATAACGCACCGCCACCGCCTTTGATTCCTGAAAAATCAGGAGCGATTTCGTCTGCGCCATCGATTGTGACGTCGATATAATCTACTTCATCCACGCTCTTCAATGGAATTCCAAGTGCTTCTGCTTGTTTCTTCGTTGCTAGGGAAGTTGTTACTCCAACAATTTCAAGTCCTTCTTCTTTTACTCGTCGACCGATTTCTTCCACAAAATAGTAGGCAGTCGAACCAGTTCCTAAACCAACCGTCATTCCACTTTCTACATATTCTGCGGCTTTCTTGCCGACTAATTCTTTCATGTTCATTCAAGTTTCCCCCTGAGAAATTATCTATGTTGAGTATAGCATAACAACCTTCTTCAAACTATCTCTTCTAGCAATTTTCTACTTCTTTTTTTGAGAGGCAGCTGCTTCTAAGGCGCGTTTTAAATAACGACCCGTGTGACTGTTTTTATCTTTGGCCACTTCTTCTGGCGTCCCTGTCGCAATGACAAGACCTCCACCGCTACCGCCTTCTGGTCCCATATCAATGATATAGTCAGCGGTCTTAATCACATCTAAGTTATGTTCGATGACAAGTACAGTATTCCCTGCTTCAACTAAACGATTCAACACTTCAAGTAGACGTGCGATATCGTCCGTATGCAGACCAGTCGTTGGTTCATCAAGCACGTAGAAGGTATTACCGGTTGAGACACGTTGGAGTTCACTAGCTAACTTCATTCGTTGCGCTTCTCCCCCAGAGAGCGTTGTGGCTGATTGTCCAAGGGTTACGTATCCGAGTCCGACATCCTTAATCGTCTGTAATTTACGTTTGATTTTCGGTACGGCTTGGAAGAATTCCACCGCTTCATCAACGGTCAATTGAAGAACATCCGCAATACTCTTTCCTTTGTATTTCACTTCGAGCGTTTCAGAGTTATAACGCGTTCCGTGGCAGACTTCACACGGCACATATACGTCTGGCAGGAAGTGCATCTCGATTTTCAGGATACCGTCCCCTTTACAAGACTCGCATCGTCCACCCTTCACATTGAAACTGAAACGACCTTTCTTATATCCGCGGATTTTCGCTTCGTTTGTGGTTGCAAATAAATCACGAATATCATCGAATACACCCGTATACGTAGCCGGGTTGCTTCGTGGGGTTCTTCCGATTGGGCTTTGGTCGATATCGATAATCTTATCCAGGCTCTCAAATCCTGAGATGCTCTTGAACTTCCCTGGTTTTTCCTTCGTACGTGTAATCTCACGCGCTAAGGCTTTCTTCAATACGCTGTTCACAAGTGAGCTCTTTCCAGAACCGGATACCCCTGTGACCGCAACAAAGCGTCCAAGTGGTACATCCACATCGATACCACGTAAGTTGTTTTCCGCAGCGCCTTTTAAGTGGATCCAGCCCTTATCTTCCCTGCGGCGTTCGCTTGGAACTGGAATATATTTTTTCCCAGCTAAATATTGACCGGTGAGTGATTTTGGATTCTTCTCCACTTCTTTTGGAGTGCCTGCAGCGATAATCTCACCACCGAATTCACCCGCACCTGGGCCGATATCAATCAAGTAGTCCGCAGCACGCATGGTATCTTCATCATGTTCTACGACAATCAAGGTATTTCCAAGGTCTCGCATGCTCTTCAAGGACTCAATTAAGCGGTCATTGTCTCTTTGGTGAAGTCCAATCGAAGGTTCATCTAAAATATAGAGGACGCCCGATAGGTTAGAACCGATTTGAGTCGCTAAACGAATTCGTTGCGCTTCTCCCCCAGATAAAGTTCCTGCGGCACGGCTTAAGGTTAAGTATTGCAAACCAACATTGCGTAAGAATTTCAGACGAGAACTTACTTCTTTTAAGATTGGAGCTGCGATTTGCTCATCCGTTTCAGATAAGTTTAAGTCTTTGAAGAAGTCAATCTCATCATCCACAGACAGAGAGAAGACTTCGCTAATATTTTTTCCACCTACTTTGACAGATAAGGCTTGTTCGTTTAAACGGAAGCCATGACAAGTCTTACAAGCGGATTCTGTCATATATTGGCGCATTTGTTCTCTTGTAAAATCACTATTGGTTTCACGATAGCGGCGTTCCACATTCACTGCCACACCTTCAAATGGGATTTCTACATCTCGAACTCCACCAAATTCATTTTCATGATGGAATTGGAAAGTAGCATCTCCGGAACCATACAGAACCATATTGACTTGTGACTGTGTCAATTTTTCAAACGGAATATTCATCGGAATCTTAAATTGCTCACAAAATTGGCTGAGCATCGATGGATAATAGTTGGAGCTAATAGGATTCCACGGAACAAGCGCTCCTTCTTCTAATGTCAAACTCTTATCGGGAACAATTAATTCCAAGTCCACTTCGAGTTTTGATCCAAGGCCATCACATTCCGGACAAGCTCCAAATGGCGCATTAAAGGAGAAAAGACGCGGCTCTAATTCGCCAACTGTAAATCCACAAATCGGACATGAATGGTGTTCGCTAAAGAGATGTTCTTCCCCACCAATCACATCTACAATGGCATACCCCTCCGCTAAACGGAGAGCTGCTTCAATCGAATCGAATAGACGTGAACGACTCTTATCACTCACCACAATACGGTCCACAACGATTTCGATATTATGCTTTTTGTTCTTCTCTAAATTCAGTTCATCAGTGACTTCATGCATCTCGCCATCGACGCGCACACGCACATATCCATCTTTTTGAATTTTTTCAAAGACTTTTTTATGCTCCCCTTTCTTTTGGACCACAACAGGAGCAAGCACTTGAATCTTTGTTTTTTCGGGCATTTCCATCACACGATTGACCATCTGTTCGAGAGATTGGCTTTCAATCGGTGTTCCATCGTTTGGACAGATTGGTTTCCCAACACGTGCATATAATAAACGTAAATAATCATTAATTTCTGTAACAGTACCCACTGTTGAACGTGGGTTTCTAGATGTGGTTTTTTGATCGATCGCAATCGCCGGACTTAAGCCATCGATACTATCTACATCAGGTTTGTCCATTTGCCCTAAAAATTGACGCGCATACGCAGACAGACTTTCCACATAACGGCGTTGTCCTTCAGCGTATAAAGTGTCGAAGGCTAACGAACTTTTTCCTGAACCCGATAATCCTGTAATCACGACAAATTGATCACGAGGAATACTCACATCAATGTTTTTTAAATTATGAGATCGTGCTCCATGCACGACAATATGGTCTTTTGCCATTTGAATACCTCTTTATAATTGATACCTCTATTGTATCAAATTTTTACAACACGAACAAATGTTCTACAATTCAATGTTCATTTCTACTGGACAATGATCGCTTCCGGTGACATCACTTCGGATTTTTACTTCTTGAAGGAGGGCTGTTAGTGGTTGTGAAATCACAAAATAATCAATTCTCCATCCGACATTTCGAGCGCGGGCCCCTCCCATGTAACTCCACCAACTGTAGGCTCCTAGCGTATCCGGATATAAGTAACGGAACGCATCTACTAAGTCATTATTGACGACTTGATCAAATTTTGCACGTTCTTCTTTTGTAAATCCTGCATTCATCGTATTTGTTTTCGGATTTGCCAAGTCGATTTCTTTATGCGCCACATTTAAGTCCCCACAGAAAATTACAGGCTTTGTTTCTTCTAGTTTTTTGATAAAAGCAAGGAAGTCATCTTCCCATACTTGGCGATACTCGAGGCGAGATAAGTCACGTTTCGCATTCGGAGTATACACCGTCACTAAATAGAACTTCTCGTATTCCGCTGTAATCACACGCCCTTCTTGGTCATGCTCTTCTATTCCAATTCCATATTCTACAGATAAAGGTTTTTCTTTCGTAAAAATGGCTGTCCCTGAGTATCCTTTTTTCACTGCTGAATTGAAGAATACCTCATATTCACTAAATTCCATTCCCAACTCTACTTGGTCTTGTTGCGCTTTTGTCTCTTGTAAGCATAAAATATCTGGATTGCTCTCTAACACATATTCTTGCAGCGCTCCTTTATTTAAAACAGAACGAATGCCATTCACATTCCATGTTGCTAGTTTCATCTTGATTCCTCCCTCATAATGTCTCTTGTCATAGTATCAACTCTCTCGCTTTTTTGCGAATAAAAATAACCGAAAAGGAAAGCACGTAGCCGTCCTTCTCGGTATTTATTTGTGATTTGTCATTTCTTTTAAAGGTCCTTGGTTTTCAGTGGGTAGACAGACATAGAAACTCGTTTGTCCGTTTTCCGACTCGGCAAACATGATTCCTCCATGGGAATGTACAATGTTTTCCGCAATCGCTAACCCTAAACCTGTACCACCTGTTTCTTTTGAACGAGAGCCTTCTGCACGATAGAACCTTGTAAAGAGTTGATCCAATACTTCTTTTGAAATCGGGTCGCCTTCATTTCTTACCGCGATGGTAATAACGCCCTCTTTCTTCAACACTTCCATTAAGATGGTTGAATTTTCATGACCGTATTTAATGGCGTTCGATAACAGATTGTTAATCACTCGTACCATTTTCTCAGCATCTAATTCCAGCACCACGTCACGGTTTTCTGAAGACACTTCTATTGCCATGTGACGTTTTTGAGCTTCTAATTCAAAGTCCGCTGCAATTTGCTCAAGAAAATTCACAATCGGAATATCGTTCAGTCGCAGTGGAGCCCCATTCGGTCTACTCGTCGTGTATTCAAACAAATCATCGACAAGCAATTTCATTTGCTCGGCTTTTGAATATGCGATTTCTGCATAACGCTTTGCATCCTCCGTATCAATCTTCGGCTGATTCACAATCAAGCCTAAGTATCCAAGGATGGACGTCAATGGTGTCCGGATATCATGTGAGACGTTTGTAATCAATTCATCTTTTGACTTTTCGATAGCGCGTTCTTCTTCTAGAGCGTTCACCGTCGAATCTACAAGACGATTAATACTATTCACAACTTGTCCCATATCCCCACTTAACTGGAATGGAATTCGTCTATCGTATCGTCCTTCCGCAATCAAATGCAGTTCATCTAAAATATGATTCAATTGCATTTGTTGATATCTTCTCATTAATCTCCAATAGGTAAATGCAATCGCAAAAATAATGGAAGTAATCGTGAAGATATTTTTATAGAGAAGCATTTGATCCGTGCCAATTTGCAACACGTCTCTTGCTGAGAACTGAATCGAAATGATTCCCGGCTCATTCACTAACTGACTAATCATCACTAAGATACCTAGATAGAGTAGAAATACCACACAGAGAGTGACAATCCCCTCTAAAACCAGTTCACTGATTTCTTTACGCGTCAGTGTGAGAATGGTCGGTTCGTTTTTTGCTTTTCCAATTTGAAGAATCTTTTGTTTATTTGTCTTCAATTTTATAGCCTACTCCCCATACTGTTTCGATGACTTTTTCTCCTCCAGTGGCTTCAGCAATTTTATCGCGCAAGTGACTTACGTGTACCATTACTGTTTTTGTAGAAACAATACTTTCTTGTTGCCATACGGTCTCAAAAATTTCATCAGCGCTAAATACTCGGTTTGGATGACTCGCTAATAAGAATAAAATTCCAAATTCTAATACCGTTAATTGAATTTCTTTTCCATCAGAAGTAGTCACTTGATGCGATTCTTTTTTGATTGTTAATGGTCCGATAGTAATTTCTTCGTTTGCTGGACCTTCTTGCGTAATGGTCGAACGGCGAAGTAATGATTTCACACGGGCAATCACTTCTAGTGGGTTGAATGGTTTCGTCACATAATCATCCGCCCCATTGGTTAATCCTTGAATCTTATCGATGTCTGTAGACTTCGCACTTAATAAAAGAATTGGTAATTGCGCATTTTCTTTACGCACTTCATGAACCACTGAGATTCCGTCTAGACGTGGCATCATAATATCCAAAATAATCATATCGATATCTGGATACATTTTTAATTTTTCGAGAGCTTGTTTTCCATCGTATGCTTTTACGATTTCATAGCTTTCATTTTTTAAATAAATGGTTAATAGTTCAACGATTTCGCGATCGTCATCTACTACTAAAATTTTCATGGGCATTCCCTCTTTTCGTTCTTTTTTCAATTTTATCCTATAAAAAAAAACCTATTTATGCTAGTCATTTTTAAGATTCTTGAATTTTACTTAATAATTTCCTAAGAAACGGCTTAAAAACGGCATATCGGACGACCCCATTCTGAACTTTTGTTATAATAAAACACGAAGAACTCTAAAGGAGAAACCTATGACATCATCACCAATTCAACACCAGACCGTTAAACTGGTCGCTACTCAAATCGAAAAAACCACTTCACTAGAACAAATCTTGACTCCTTTTGCTCTAGATGAAACCATTATTCGCCATTTAACGAAAGAGCAAACGGGACCTTTCGTTCATTTTTGGACACTAGAAGATATTATTATTCTTGGAATGACCGATACAAAAGTCCCATTTCTAGAGGAAGGCTTAGATCGACTTCGCTCGCATGGATTTACTCCCATTGTCCGCCAAGCAGGAGGCCTTGCTGTCGTTAGTAACGAAGGGATCTTAAACATTAGCCTTCTTTTCAAAAACGAACAAATGCCTACAATCAATCAAGCGTACGAGTGGATGCAGCAATTAATTCAGCAAAGCTTCCCAGAATCTACCTCGTTAGGTGGAATCAATGCATTTGAAGTCAGTGATTCTTATTGCCCTGGCGATTATGATTTAAGCATTCAAGGAAGAAAAATTGCCGGCATTGCACAACGCAGGTTAAAAGATGTGGTTTGTGTGTCCATTTACTTGAGTGTGTTTGGAGACCAACACTATCGCGGTCAAGTCGTTCGTGATTTTTATGACCATGCAATCCAAGGTCAAGAAACCAAATGGCATTTCCCAACGGTAAACGCCGATAGCATGTGGAATATTGGAGATGCTTTAGGACTCTCCCTCACGATTGAAGAAGTACAAATTCGCGTCTTACAAGCATTAACACAGATGGGTTGCTCTCTTGAAGAGACAAAAATTGACTTCACTCTCACTCCGGAATTCCAGAAAGCACTCGATCGATTTATTCAAAGACAATAACCCTTCAAAAATAGCGTTATAAAGGCTTTTTTCAACAAAACCCTCTTGCATTTCCGCCGAAAATAGCATACACTGGAAGTGCTTATGATAACATTTCACAATCTAAACGAAAGAAGGAGTAAAACGAATGACAGAAGCATTCAAACGTGAAAAAGTATTTCGTGACCCTGTTCACGATTATATCCATGTGCAACATCCAATTATTCTGGAATTGATTAACAGCCGTGAATTACAACGACTCCGCAGAATTAAACAAACGGGCGCCTCTATGTACACTTTCCATACTGCAGAACATTCTAGATTCTCGCATTCTCTTGGAGTGTATGAAATCGCTCGACGCATTTGCGATAATTTCGCCAGAAATTACGCTACTCAAGAAGAAGGAGATGGCCTTTGGGACGATCGTAATCGCCTCGTAGTGCTATGCGCAGCTTTACTGCATGATGTAGGACATGGCCCATACTCTCATACCTTTGAGAAAATTTTCGACACAAACCATGAACAAATCACTATTGATATCATCTTGTCTGAAGGAACCGAAGTGAACCAGATTTTACGTAAAGTCTCTTCTACTTTCCCACAAGAAGTGGCCAGCGTGATTCAAAAAACACATCCAAATCCTCAAGTGGTGCAATTGATTTCAAGCCAAATCGATGCAGACCGTATGGACTACTTGCTTCGTGATGCTTATTTCACAGGGGTAAATTACGGAACCTTTGACCTTACGCGTATCCTCCGTGTAATTCGTCCGTATAAAGGCGGCATTGCATTTACGTATTCAGGAATGCACGCGGTGGAAGATTACATCGTGAGTCGTTATCAAATGTACATGCAAGTATATTTCCACCCCGTTTCACGTGGGATGGAAGTCGTATTAAATCACCTATTAAAACGCGCTTCGGCTTGCTACAACTCAGAATCAAATCCTTTAAAACACTCTGCAACATTCTTAAAACCTTTCTTCGAAGGAACTTGGACATTGGAAGATTACTTACGTCTTGATGACGGTGTATTAAATACGTACTTCTCCCACTGGCTCTTAGAAGAAGATGCGATTTTAAGTGACTTATCCGACCGTTTCATTAATCGTCGTCCATTTAAATCAGTGCCATTTAACCGCATCAATGATGGCGCAAAAATCGATCGAATGAGACAAATCGTGGAAGCCGTTGGGTTTGACCCTGAATATTATACTGCGATTAACAACAGTTTCGATTTACCATATGATTTCTATCGTCCAGATTCTATTAAGCCAAGAACACAAATTGAACTCGTAGAACGCAACGGAAATATGGTCGAGCTTTCTCAAGTCAGCTCGATTGTAGAAGCTATTTCTGGAAAGGTTCGTGGAGATGAACGCCTCTACTTCCCTCGTGAAATGGTGAGTGGCGAAATGCAAAACGGCCTCTTCATGGACGACTATGAAGAATTCCAAACGATCGCTGCACAATTAGACGTGTTTTCAAATCAGATGAAATAACAGGATGTGAGCAATCGCGTCTAGAAATGGAACGTTGAACCGGAACGCCGGAAGGGACTCGGAACGAGTCGTGCGGACGTTTCGGGAAACGCACGCCATTTCTGCGATTGCGAACTCAACTACACAGGATACGAGGGCGAACGATCAGGTTTGAACTCAACTTCACAGGATACGAGGGCTCACAGGATGTGAGCATCATCTACCAATTACTTTTTATAAATAAAAAAACACAATATACCTTATAAGGTATATTGTGTTTTCCCTATTTTACGGAGCACTCCAAAAGATTTCCGTAATGGACAAGAAGCATTGTATTTTTGCTCAGATTCTTATTTTAAAGACGTCTAATTATCCAGCTCAAAACATTACTTAACGCTATTTAACAATTTTCAAGGAGGCACTATGTCTATCAAATTAATCGCCATCGATATCGACGGCACACTGCTCAATTCAAAACGTGAAATTACACCTCGAGTAAAGGCTGCTTTAAACGCTGCAAGCGCACAAGGAGTCTATGTGGTTCTTTGTACAGGACGACCATATCCTGGTGTAGAAGGTCTTCTTCAAGAACTCGACCTCGTCAACGACCACGATTATGTCGTAACTTACAACGGAACTCTTGTCCAACAAACAGGTTCGAAAAAAGCACTCGTTCGCTTCTCAATGATACATGACGACTTAGAACGCGTGAACGATTATGCTACAAAATACAATGTGCACTACCACGCTATTGACGAAGAAGCGATTTTCGTTCCAACAGAAACCGTTGGGAAATACTCTAAACATGAGAGTGAACTTGTTGGAATGCCTATCGTGCACCAATTATACAAAGACATTCCAACCGATAAAGAATTCGTCAAAATCATGTTCGTGGATGAGCCTGAAGTGTTAGAAGAATTAATTCCAAATCTTTCTGACGACTTCAAGAGCAGTTACAACATTTTCCGTAGTGCCAGCTTTTACCTCGAAGTCATTCACCCTGAAGCCAGCAAAGGAAAAGCCGTGCATCATCTAGCTGAGAAACTAGGGCTTACACGAGACGAAGTGATGTGCCTTGGAGACCACGAAAACGACCGTGACATGATTGAATATGCTGGCCTTGGTGTTGCAATGGGAAATGCGATTGATTCCATTAAAGAAATTGCAAACTTCGTAACAACAACAAACGACGAAGACGGCGTTGCTGTTGCCGTTGAAAAATTCGTATTAAACAAGGAGAACTAGTCATGTTACATGAGATGACTCTCTTTCCAAAACCGTATGCTTCTATCGCTTCTGGCCAAAAAACCATTGAGCTTCGCCTCTACGATGAAAAACGCCAATCGATTCAAATTGGTGATCAGATTCGATTTACCAATTCTGAAGATGCTTCTAAGTCTACACTCTGTGAAGTGGTTCAGTTGCATGTTTTTAAAAGCTTTACAGAACTCTACGAGAACCTACCGCTATTAAAATGTGGTTATACTCCAGAAGACGTGGACAATGCACATCCCGATGACATGTTGATATACTATTCCAAGGAAAAACAAGCACAATACGGAGTTGTCGGCATCGAACTCAAACGAATTTAAACTGTCGAGAGTGGTTGGATAAAAAACTTTCTTTTGTATTGAAGTTTTACTGAAAATTCGAAGTGTTTATAAAATAGGCTGAACCATATGCATGCTTTACTAAGATTGAGATTACTGAGAATCCACGGATTCTAAAATAGCAGTAACGTGAATTCGCATTAAAACAAAAATAAGGGGCGTAGGATTTTTAATCCTTACGCCCCATTTTTTGTTTTAAAGGTGAGAGACCTTAGGCTCGAACCGGTGCAACGTTACCGCTATTATGAAGATATCCGTGAGGATTCGAAGTAATCGATTTCCCTTTGAGAAACTTTTCATAACTTTGTTCAGCCTTATTTTTATAACACTTCTCACGCTGAAAAGATATTCTTTATAAAAATAGAACGTTCGTTTTATAAAGAGGTGTTTTTGGTGCTTTTTCCCGAATGATACAGGTTTTCGAAATTGTAATTTTCGTCATTTTATGTATAATATAGAAGTAGTTCATTCAAAGAGGGAGGACGATACAATGAAATTGAAAAGAAGTGAACGTCTTATTGATATGACACAACGTCTATTAGATAATCCACATACGTTAATTTCATTAACTACATTTACAACTTTGTACCAGTCCGCAAAATCTTCTATTAGTGAAGATATTGCTATCATTAAGAAGACTTTTGAAAAACAAGGTGTTGGGATTATTCGTACAGTCCCTGGTGCTGCTGGCGGAGTGATTTTTGTACCAAAAATCAAACGTGAACAAGCATTGGCTGCTGCGGAGAAATTAAAAGAACAAATGAACGATGCAAGTCGCTTATTGCCAGGTGGATATATTTATCTTTCTGATTTACTTGCAAAACCAAATGTATTACATGATTTAGGAAAAATGATTGCATCTGCTTACGAAGATAAGAAGATTGATGCCGTTATGACCGTTGCAACAAAGGGTGTTCCTATTGCACAAACGGTAGCTAATTATTTAAACGTTCCTTTCGTGATTGTTCGTCGTGATTCAAAAATTACAGAAGGTTCGACTGTAAGTATTAACTACGTTTCCGGTTCTTCTTCTCGTGTTGAGAAAATGGAATTATCTAAACGTACACTTCCTAGTGGATCTAATGTATTAATCGTTGACGATTTCTTAAAAGCTGGTGGTACGATTAACGGAATGCGTAGCTTAATTCAAGAGTTCGATTCAACCACTGCAGGAGCGGTTGTGTTCTGTGAATCTGGAGTGTCTAATCACAATGTGTCTGATTATTCTTCTATCATTAAAATTACAGAAATTGATACCGAATCTCAAAAGATCAAAGCTGTTTTAGGTAACTTCTTTGATAAGCATGAATTTTTATAAGATAAAATGAAATAAAGCGAAGAGCCAAATTGGTTCTTCGCTTTTTTGTGTACTCTGCAATTACCATATATGGTAATTGCGTTAAATTAGAAATAAGAATAACGACCACAATGGCAATGCTGCTAAGTAAGCAATGGTGGTCATCGTCACCACATTCGTCGCAAAATCGACATCTCCTTTAGCTTCTGCCGCTAAAATTGGCATAATCACGAGCGTTGGAATAGTCGACTGAATAATAAAGGTTTCTTTTAATAAGGGATTATCCGCTCCTCCAACAAGTAACACCAATACCATTATGATTGGAAAAATAACAAAGCGCCCTGCTAGCGCAAGTACGGTATCGCGGTCGATGCGCAATGTTCCAAGACCACTTTGCTGAAGGTTGATCCCGATATACATAAGGGACAATGGCGTTACTAAACTTCCTACTATACTAATGGAATTTTGTGCAAATGATGGAATTGGAATTCCAAACGCCACAACTCCTAATGCCACCAAGAACGCAATAAGCGGGGGCGAACAGAGGCTCTTCCACTCGATTCCTTTATTTTTAGTTCCATCAGGACGGTCAATTGCTACGACATAAGTTCCCACAGTAAAAATCGACAATGTATTAATGACGTAGTAAACCAAAAAGTACGGCATCGCTTCTTCTCCAAAAAGAGAAAGATTGAGCGGCAGCCCCATAAAAACTGTGTTCGCATTCACGAATGTATTGAGCATCACTCCGCGTCTTCCAACTGGAACTTTGAACAAAACAACAGTGCCCCATGCCACGATGTATCCTAGAATCACCGTAATCAACGGATAAAGGCTTGCTCCAAAGAAGCTCACGAGTTGTTCTTTTGTAATAAATTTTAATACGGAAACAAAGATGGACGCTGGCAAAGCAATCTTCAAAATCAAATCCGCAATGCTCTTACTGAATCCTTCCTTAAACCATCCCTTGACCTGCAAGAGATAGCCGAGCGCGATGACCGCAAGTATCGTCACCATACTCGATAACGCCTGTATAATCACATGCTTGTCCTCCAAAAATAGTTATTTTTACAGATTCTTTCGATCCAACAATGTGAAGGTTAAGTAATCTGTAACAATTGTCTGCAATCTTTCGTTATATCCACAATTCCCAGAAGCGTAGTTAATCACCATTCCTTGCAAAAACAAATAGGTACCACGGACGATATTGAATAATTTCTCTTCACTGATTGATTGATGTAATACTGCTTGAATTAACGATTTTAGTATGTTGAAACTCTTCATTCTTAACTGATTAATTGGTTTTGTGACTTCGGGTAAATCAACTTCTTCCCCTTCAACAATGAATAAAAGCTGGTTAGAGCTCGCATATTGGAATCCAAACTGAATAAAATGATGGCAAACTCCTAATAATCTATCTTCTACACTCTCGTTCGATTGATAGATTTCTAATGACGTTTGATATAACTTTTCTAGTGGGGCACTGGCAACTTCAAACAGAATTTCATCCTTATTTTTGAAATAAAGATAAATAGTTGTATGAGAACATCCTGCACGTTTGGCAATTTCTCGAATCCCAACCTCTTGAAAAGACTTTTCTGCAAAAAGACTACTTGCCGCTTCTAAAATTCTATCTCTTGTTAACTGTTCTGAAACCATTCACTTTTCTCCATTTCTTGCAATGCATTCTTCACTTCTCCACCATGAGCAACAGAAAGTATAGCTTGGCTATATTCTTTCAATACTGTGTGAGCTGTTTCTAAAGCTTTCGGCATATCTGCTGTATATTCTTTCATTGGTGCGCTCAACACTCCCGCCCTGTTCGTCGTCAGAAGATCTCCTCCAATTAGTAGATTATCCTCTGCATGATAATAACAGGTATGTCCCGGTGAGTGCCCTGGTGAATAAATTGCTTTGAGCCCGGCTTGTTCTAACAACTCATTTGATTCGGGAGTTCCTAATTCAATAAAATCCTGCTTTTTAAAAGTGATAGGCTCTAACTTCTCTCGACCAGGATATGGTTTTTCTCCTGAGACAAAAGGAATTTCTCTGCTGTCGATTACAATTGGAAGATTTGGTAATAGTGTTTTTAATCTTGGAATTCCTCCAATATGGTCAGAATGTCCATGTGTTAAAAATACTCCAGAAACTCTTTTCTTATCATAAAAATTACGAACAACATACTCTGCCATTCGTGGTAATAATTTAGCTAAGCCACTATCAATCAAGAAGTATTGGTTATCCTTTTCAACAACCCAAATACTAACAATGAATATCCCAATATCAAACTCGAATTTTTCAATATGTGGACTAATTCTTTTTCTCTTGGAAATTAAACGATATATCAATTGATTCATTTCAACACCTCAACTGTCAATACTAACCACTGGTTACCACGTAATATAAACTCTTTTTTCACTCAAGTCAAGAAATAAAAAAAGCCTACCAAATAAATGGTAAGCTTTGTTATTATGCTTTTTTACGTAAGGCACTCATAATAAATGAGATCAATAAGATTACAAGGAATACACATGTAATCGCAGCTCCTGGAGGGGCTTCGTAAATATAAGAAGCTGATAGACCTGCAAAAAATCCAATCAGACTAATGATAATCCCGCCAATAATCACTCCATTAAACTTACTGCTCACTCGAAGCGCGATTGACGCTGGCAATACGATAACGGCTGACACTAGAAGGGATCCTGCGATAGGCATCATCACAGCAATCACAACACCTGTAATAATCGTAAAGAGATTCGTCATCAATCGAACGGGCAATCCTGCTGTCATCGCTGTGTCTTCATCAAACGATAGAACATACAGTGGTTTACGGAAAATCGCATATAAACCAACTACAACTACGGCTAGTAAAATCATAATCCACATTTGTTCATTTGTAATTGTCACAATCGAACCAAATAAAAATTGATCCACACTCATCGTTGAACGCCCTTTTTGTAAGTTCATTAAAATAAGGGCAATCGCCATTCCACCAGACATCAAAATCGCAACGGTGATTTCGGAATATCCTCTAAAATACTTTCCAATGGCTTCAATAAAAATGGCAGCAATAATGACTACAATTAGTGTTGTGAAGGTTGGATTCATTCCTAGAAGAAACCCTAGCGCTACCCCAACAAGGGACACGTGCGACAAGGTGTCAGCCATCAGCGACTGTCTTCTAAGAATTAAGAACAATCCAAGAATGGGCGTGATAAAAGCCATCGCTATTCCTGAGATGAATGCTCTTTGCATGAAACCATAGAAAAACATCTCCATGGAGAATCCTCCTTTCGTTGCAGATGGATATGTTTATCCACGTATTGTTCAAGCGCTTCTTCCTCGTGAGTGACCATTAAAATGGCTTTCCCGTGATGAGCACATGCATGATGTAATAGATGATAGAATCGTTCTCTAGAAGCTTTGTCCATACCCGCAGTTGGCTCATCTAAAACAAATAAATCTGGGTCTGTTGCAAAAATTCGCGCTAAACAAATGCGTTGTTTTTGTCCCCCAGATAAATCTCCGATACGCTTATGACGCTCATCCCACATCCCAACGGATTTGAGAGAACGCTCGATATGTTCGTGATCTTCTGCTGTTAATTTTTTAAACCAGCGACCTTGTTGGTATCGCCCTGAAGCCACTAACTCATAAACATTCGAAGGGAAACCTACATTAAAAGAAGAAATCTGTTGCGGAGCATACCCAATCGATAACTTCTCGCCATTACTATTTTTCTTAGCAATCACTGCTTTCCCTGTCTTAGGTGTTAAAAGTCCCAAAATATTTTTAACGAGCGTTGACTTTGCCGCACCATTTTCCCCAGTCAAAATTACAAATTGACCTGGCTCCACTGTAAAGCTAATATCTTCAAGTACTGTCTCTTGTTCATATGAGAAAGAAAGATGTTCTACTGAAATATAACTCATGACTTTCTCCTTTCTAAATCGTAGTGATTCTTTTTTATACAAAGGATAGGATAGCATATTGAGTGCACTCCGTCAATGTTTCGCTCTTCCTAGGCTTATCATTCGCTTCTGTCAAAAAAACGGGTTATACTCTAGTCTGCTTAATAAAAAGGAGGAAGACAAATGTCTATTATGATTACTATTTTAACTGCTTTCGCGGCACTCGAATTCGTGTATATTTTCTACTTGGAAACACTCCAAACGACTTCAGAAGCTACAAGCCGCGTCTTTAATATGAGTGTTGAAACATTGAAGAATGGCAATATTACGACGCTCTTCAAAAATCAAGGCGTCTATAACTTGATGATTGCTGTTGGTCTAATTTTCGGATTAATCATTGGCTCCCGTGAAGTTGTTGGATTTCTACTCTTCAATATCATTGTCGTAGCAGTATATGGTGGACTTACAAGCCAAATTAGCATCATCTGGAAACAAGGCGGACTAGCAATTATAACGTTCCTCTTACTACTTATTTTATAGTTAAAATTCCATCTCTAAGAATTATTGGGAAAATTTACCAATAGTTCTTTTTTTATATTGCTTTTTAGATTTCGTAGTGATATCATTTAGATATCAAATAGACAAAGGAGTCTTTTTTTTGAATGAAAAAATTTTAAAAACAAAGTCTAACGGTTTTGCCGCATTATTTTTCATTGTTCTAATGATAATTGTTGCGATTGCAAGCTTTATTTCTTCCATCGCCTTTTTGAAGATTGAAGCATTATCTGTCGTGGGTGTTCTTCTAAGTATCTTTTTATTTATTGGATCGGTCATTTCATTTGGTGGTCTGAAAGTTGTGAAACCTCAAGAAGCCATTGTTTTGACTCTTTTTGGGGATTACACAGGAACGATTAAAGATCCTGGATTCTATTTTGTAAATCCTTTTAGCGTGGCAGTGAATCCTGCTGCTAAAACAAAACTTGGTCAAAGCGGAGATGTCGATCGTCAAAATACACCAATCGCGGTTGGTAACTCAGGAATTGAAGCCAACTTAGATGCCTTTAAAAAACATATTTCCTTAAAAATCATGACCTTAAATAATTCTCGTCAAAAAATCAATGATTGCCTAGGGAATCCTGTAGAAATCGGAATTGCCGTAACTTGGAAAGTGGTCGATACAGCTAAAGCGGTCTTCAATGTAGATAACTATAAAGAATACTTATCGCTTCAATGTGACAGCGCCCTTCGTAATATCGTACGCATCTATCCATATGATGTCGCTCCAAATGTCGACACTACAGGTGATGGGATTGCCGATGAAGGTAGCTTACGTGGCTCTAGTGAAGTCGTTGCAAAACGTATTCGTGATGAAATTCAAGCACGTGTTGAAAATGCAGGACTTGAAATTATCGAAGCCCGTATTACGTATCTTGCTTATGCTCCAGAAATTGCTGCAGTAATGCTTCAACGTCAACAAGCTTCAGCAATTATTGATGCTAGAAAGATGATCGTAGATGGAGCTGTTGGAATGGTTGAAATGGCGCTAGAACGCTTAAGTGAGGGAGAACTCGTAGAACTTGATGAAGAACGTAAAGCTGCGATGGTCTCTAACTTACTAGTTGTTCTTTGCGGAAATCATGATGCTCAACCAATCGTTAATACAGGAAGCTTATACTAACGATGGCTGACTTAAAGAAAAAACAAATTCCATTACGACTGTCTTCTAAATTATATGCTGCTATCGCATCATGGGCAGAAGATGATTTTAGATCAGTCAATGGACAAATCGAATATTTATTAACGGAATGTGTGAAACAAAGGAAGAAAGACGGCAAATACGTCTCTGAAACCATTGATGAACCTTTCGAAATTGATATTGAATAGGAAAAAGGATGGACGAAATTCGTCCATCCTTTTTTTCTATTTATTCAAACTATCAGCAATCGTTGCTTCCTAACATACAAAAAACTTTAAGCACTATGATTACGGAGAATCATGCGGATTTTATAATAGCAGTAATGGGGATTAGCATTAAATGCGAAAAAGCTGGAGTTAGGAATTGATTCCTTACTCCAGCTTTGAGGCTTTAAAGGTGAGAGACTTCGGCTCGAACCGGTGCCCCATTACAGCGATTATAAACAAATCCGCAAGGATTCGTAGTAATCATGAGACTATGTCTTATTGTTTAATTTTCTTTTGGCTATGCAGCGGTTTGGCGAAAATCATACGACCTGCTGCAGTTTGAAGCGCGCTCGTAACGACTACTTCAATCTCTTCATTCATATAATATTGACCGTCTTCCACGACAATCATTGTTCCGTCATCCAAGTACGCTACCCCTTGCTGACGCTCCGTTCCTTGTTTCACAACGGTAGTCTTCAACGTTTCACCCGGAATCACAACTGGTTTAATGGCTTGGGCTAAAGCATTGATATTAAATACTGGAACATTTTGGAACTCACTTACTTTGTTCAAGTTAAAATCATTGGTGATAATAATTCCATCAATGGATTTGGCCAATCGAATCAATTTACGATCGACTTCATTGATATCATCATAATCCCCTTCGTAAATTTCTACTTGAATATGCTCTTCTTTTTGAAGGGCGTTTAAGATATCTAAACCTCGACGACCTCTTACTCGTTTTAAGCTATCCGCACTATCCGCAATGTATTGAAGCTCGTTCAATACGAATACCGGAATCACTAGTACCCCTTCTATAAAGCCTGTTTTAGCAATATCGTAAATACGACCATCAATAATAACACTCGTATCAAGCAGTTTATATTTTCTAAAATTATCTCCTGCTTTACGCTCTAACACTGGAGAATCTTCTGTTTTTTTCTTATTGACTGTGAAGACTCTTAAAATATCCTCACGACGAGTGGTTCCTACGTAAAATCCAAGATAACCAAAGATAATGCTAAGCGCAATCGGCAAAGCTTGCGTAACTGCTGGGATTTGCAAATTGGTAAATGGAAGGCCAACTAGCCAAGCCACTAATAGTCCAATCAGCGCTCCTATCATCCCGAAGAGTAAATAACTTACTGATAGTTGACTCACAATTTTTTCAAGTCTACGAATTCCCGCTAAAATCGGATCAGCAACGAAAAATGAAATACAGAATAAAATAATTGCACCTAATAAAATATTCGTTACTTGAGATGTTAGCCATTCATTTGAAATATTGAATGTTTGCCATAGACTTGGAAAGTACGTCGCTCCTAAAGATCCTCCGAGCAATACGAAAATGAATTGTAATAATTTTCTTCCGTATGCTCGAAATTTTTTGGGTTGTTCCATCCAATCCTCTCCTTTCTATTTTTCATGATTGAAGGCTTTATAAATAGCCTCTTTGACAGAAGATACACCGACAACTTCGATATTTTCAGGAATTTTCCATCCATCTAAGTTGTTTTTTGGAATGAAGACACGCTTGAATCCGAGTTTTTCTGCTTCACGGACACGGTCATAGACACGGTTTACTTTTCGAATTTCACCTGTCAAACCAATTTCGCCGATAAAGCAATCCCCCATCTGCGTTTCTTTTTCCTTATAGCTTGAAACGATACTCATCGCAATCGCTAAATCGACTGCAGGTTCGTTTAGTTTCAAACCGCCTGTTGATTTAAAGTAAGCATCTTGATTTTGCAGTAGAAGACCTGCACGTTTCTCAAGTACCGCCATTAAGAGCGCGACACGATTATAGTCTAGACCACTTGTGGTACGACGGGCATTTCCAAAGGCTGTTGGGGACAATAGACATTGCACCTCGGTTAAAATTGGCCTTGTCCCTTCAAGAGACACGACAATTGCGGAACCTGTCGCTCCAGCCAAACGTTCTTCTAAAAAGACTTCCGAAGGATTGGTTACTTCATTTAGCCCTTCTTGATGCATTTCGAAGACCCCAATCTCGTTCGTTGACCCAAAACGGTTTTTCACAGAGCGAAGCACTCGGAAACTATGATGTTTATCCCCTTCAAAATAAAGAACGGTGTCCACCATATGTTCCAACATACGAGGCCCAGCCAACGCTCCCTCTTTTGTCACGTGACCCACAATAAAGATGGCAATCTGATTAAGTTTCGCAAGTCGCATGAGTGTTGCCGTTGCCTCACGAACATGAGACACGCTTCCGGCTACCCCGTTTGCCTGTGGATGTGTCATTGTTTGAATCGAATCGATAATGACATAGTCCGGCTTCAACGCTTCTACTTGCGCAACGATATCTTCTAAGTTTGTCTCCGCATAAATATAAAATCCGTCTGCTTGCATCCCAAGACGCTCTGCACGCATTTTAATTTGAGACGCACTTTCCTCTCCGGATACATAGAGAACGGTCCCTTGTGTTTGTTGTAATTCACTAGAAACTTGTAATAATAAAGTCGATTTCCCAATCCCAGGGTCCCCACCAATCAATACAAGGGAACCTGGCACCACGCCACCACCAAGCACGCGGTCGAGTTCGCTAATGGACGTTTGTACACGGTTGACGCGTTCATAAGAAACCTGGTCGAGTCGCATCGGTTTTGTTTTATGGGCTTCTTCTGACTGTTGCACTAAAGAAGGTCGTTTCGTGTTACTCGTTGTTTCCTTAAACTCTTCCATCGTGGACCAATTTCCACAGTTTGGACATTTCCCTAAATATTTTGGTGAATTATATCCACATTCTCTACATACAAAACTTGTGGCTGTTTTTGCCATATTGGCTCCTTTCTAACGAACGCCAGAAGAACCAAAACCGCCTGTACGTTCATTCATATCATTTTCTTCGTCCGTATCTGCTTTTAAGAATGGTAAGAAAATACCTTGGCCAATACGGTCGCCTTTTTTAATTTCTTTATCAAATAATCCAAAGTTGATTAATTGGAAGTAAATATGTCCTTCGTTATCTGGATTATTATAGTAGTCGCTATCGACAACCCCAATTCCGTTTGGTAATACTAAAAAGTGTTTAAGTGGATTACTTGAACGGTTCGCAAGTTGTAAATATTCATCTTCTTGCATATAAGATTTAATTCCTGTTGGAACAAGAATCGGTTTTAATACCTTTTGTTCTTTTTGTAATTCTGCCTCAACCGTTTCTTTATCAGTTGTGTAAATCCACTGTTTTAATTGAGTAGCAGCAAATTTAAAGATCATTTTCCAAATACTTGGCAGCACAATATCTTCTGCCGCTTCAAAATCATAACCTGCCGAATGTTTTGTAGAACGTTTAGGAACATTAATTCCTTTCCCTTCATAAGCAGATATAACTTCAAATCCACGTTTTCTTTCCATTTCATCACCTTTTCATTTAAAGTTTCTACCTCTTATCATAACAAAGTTTTGGAAAGCTTGCACTCGTGTTCACTCTTTTTTTGAAAATCCTTACATTCTTTATCTTAAGATACGGTAAAAAGAATCCTTCATATCCTATTTTTCGGCAATATGCACAAAAAACAGGATGCTTTTTGTGCAATGTACCCTATCACTTTTCTACTAAAAATCGTAAACTAATAGTGTTAAAACAATGACAGGGGGAAATCCTAATGGTAGAAATGCAATTAAACCATATTCACAAAAAATATGACAACGCGGAAAACTATTCCGTAACAGACTTTAACTTACACATCAAAGATCGCGAATTCATCGTATTCGTAGGACCTTCTGGATGCGGTAAATCAACTACACTTCGTATGATTGCTGGTCTAGAAGATATTTCTGAAGGGGAATTAAAAATCGGCGACGTTGTGATGAACGACGTAGCTCCAAAAGATCGTGATATCGCGATGGTATTCCAAAACTATGCCCTATATCCTCACATGAGCGTATATGATAACATGGCATTCGGTTTGAAATTACGTAAATACGACAAAGCTGAAATTGACAAACGTGTTAAAAATGCTGCTGAAATCTTAGGTTTAGCACAATACTTAGAACGTAAACCAGCTGCTTTATCTGGTGGTCAACGTCAACGTGTGGCTTTAGGACGTGCGATCGTTCGTGATGCGAAAGTATTCTTAATGGACGAACCTCTTTCTAACTTAGATGCTAAATTACGTGTTGCGATGCGTGCTGAAATTGCAAAATTACACCGTCGTTTAGAAACAACAACTATTTACGTAACACACGACCAAACAGAAGCGATGACAATGGCGGACCGTATCGTTATCATGAAAGACGGTTTCGTACAACAAATCGGTACTCCACAAGAAGTGTACAACACACCTAACAATGTATTCGTAGCTGGATTCATCGGATCACCAGCAATGAACTTCTTCACTGTCACATTAAAAGACGGCGTGATTACAAACGGTAAAGGTTTATCATTACAATTACCAGAAGCGAAGAAAAAACTTCTTGAAGAAAAAGGCTATGAAGGAAAAGAACTTATCTTCGGTATTCGTCCAGAAGATATCAAAGGTTCTCAAATCGCTATCGATACTTACCCATCTTCTTCAGTAAAAGCTGAAGTTGTAGTATCAGAATTACTTGGTGCAGAAACAATGCTTTATACTCGTGTTGATGATACTGAATTCGTATCTAAAGTGGATGCACGTGACTTCCACAGCCCAGGCGAAACAGTTGAATTAGCATTCGACTTAAACAAATCTCACTTCTTCGACAAAGAAACAGAACAAGTGATTCGCTAATAGTCTATAATTGAAAAAGCTGACGGCTCTGATATAGAGCTGTCAGCTTTTTTGCATTTTTTACTCTTCTACTTCTTGAAACTCACAATCAAACCGATATGCAAAGAATTTTTCAATCACCGATTTGATTTCATTATCACTCAGATTTTGAATAATACGATCAAAATCAATCGCTTCTAATTCTTCCTCAGTAAGTTTCTGATAAGGAGGTAAATCAGAGTACTGTCTTAATTCATCATAGACAATAAAGTCTCCATCAATAAATGATTCGATAAGTCCACGTCTTTGAAGAAGATAAAACAACTCTTGGTAGCTATCCCCTGTAAAACTATACACCGTCTTATCCGAATAAATTCCACAACAGTGCGTTTGGTTTAAATTTAATTTTACTTTGGCCATTTATTCTCCGCCTCCATTACTCTATTAAAATGAATCTATCTAAAAAAGCAGCTACGGAACATTTACGGAACAAAACTAATCATAATTCCGATACATTCACGAAAACATAAGGAGAAGAGGAGATTTGAACTCCCGCGCCGCTTTCACGACCTATCGCATTTCGAGTGCGACCCCTTCAGCCTCTTGGGTACTTCTCCATACTTTAAGTATAGTACGGATTTTTTCCTCAATCAATGCTTTTTTGCACAAAAAAACCACCGACAGCTGTCGGTGGAAAAAAGGATTAGAAATATTTATTTGGGAGGATAAATATTCTCTTTGGGAATAACTAAAGTATAGACACACCTTATGAAATAAATGTGAAGATAACTTCTCTATTTTGCACTTTCTTTTTATTTTTTTTATGAGAATATTTACTTATTTATGATAAGCATGACCAGAATTAATTCGGAATGCTCGGTAAATTTGCTCGGTTAGAACCAATCTCATGAGTTGATGTGGTAAAGTTATACGACCAAATGATATTTTCCGGTCAGCCCGTTTTTTCACGGCTGGGCTTAACCCTAGAGATCCCCCAATAACAAAGACCATCGAACTCTTACCATGGAGCGCAAAAGTATCCATCTCTTTGGCGAGTTGCTCTGAACTCACTAAGTCTCCTTCAATCGCCATGGCCACAACCACGTCCCCATCTTTAATTTTAGCAAGGATGCGTTCTCCCTCTTTTTCGAGTACTTGCTCCATTTCTTTATCACTTAAGTTTTCAGGAGCCTTCTCGTCTGGCACTTCCACTACTTGGAACTTGCAGTAGCTGCCTAAGCGTTTTGCGTATTCATCAATTCCTTGTTTTAAATATTTTTCTTTTAATTTTCCAACACTCACAATCGTGATATTCATATTATCCCCTCACTTCATCCAATATCTTACCTTTTTTTGAGGAAAAATGCTTGTTTTATCCTCTTATCCCCTACTTATCCACAAAGTTATCCACATGTACACATGTTCGCCACTAAATTTTGACATTTTTTATCCATAGCCCCTAGATATAGATTCCATTCATTTAAATGTTACATAAATGTTATATTTAATTTTCGGAGGGATAAGTCAGTTATCCACAGTTATACACACTAAACCCGACCTTTTAAAAACACTGTTATATCAACGTTCTTTGTCATTTTATAAAAAAGTTATCCACAATAATTCTTTTTCATGTTTATAACTTTTTCCAATCAAATTCCTTATTCTAGGCCTTTTATCACTTTCTATTTTCAAAAGGTGTTTCCCACTATTTGGACTTGACAAGGAGTTTTCCAAAGACTTTTCCACAGAGTTATCCACAATTCGGTGGATAAGTTTGCGGATAAGTCCAAAAAAATCGGATTACACATTGGTAATCCGATTCTTCATTTACTTTATAAACTTGGGTTATTGGTTTCTGTTAAGGAAACTGTGGTTGTTTGTTTTTGTCCGTTACGATAATACGTTACTTCCAATTTATCTCCCACTTTATGGCTATAGAGTATTTTTCTTAAATTTTGAATTCCCTCTACTTTTTGGCCATCCATTTCTACAATGACATCATATGGTTGAAGTCCTGCCGCTTTTGCACTTCCCTTAGAAGACACTTCAGCAACCACTACACCGCTCTTCACATCTTTTGGTAAATTCAATTGATTAACAGCCTGTGAATTCACATTCGATAAGTTCACCATTGAAATTCCTAGAGCTGGACGAACGATTTTACCATTTTTTTCCAATTCATTAATGATGTTTACGACCTCATTACTTGGAATTGCAAATCCCATACCTTCAACAGAGGATTTAGAAATCTTCATAGAGTTAATCCCAATGACTTGTCCCGCGCTATTAATAAGAGCTCCACCTGAGTTCCCTGGATTAATCGCCGCATCCGTTTGAATCGCATTTACAATCCAATCTTGTTGGCCATCGCCATCCACATCTGTTGGAACTGGACGATTATTTGCAGAAACAATCCCTTGCGTAACACTGGTAGCAAATTCACTGCCGAGAGGAGATCCAATCGCAATAGCGGTTTGTCCTGCTTTCACCTCATCAGAGTTCGCAAATTCCGCTACAGTACTTACTTTATCTGCTGGAATACGAATCACTGCTAAGTCCGTCCATTGGTCACTCCCAACTAATTCTGCCTTTTCCCTAGTTCCGTCTGCTAAAAGAACTTCTAACTCTTGCGAATTTGCAATAACGTGATTGTTCGTTACGATATAGGCATATCCATTTTCCTTTTTATAAATAACGCCACTTCCTTCTGAAGCTGTCGTTAATTCATCATTTGATTGTTGTTGCTGCTGAGTCCCGTAAAGAGAATTACGGCCAGACGATTGTTTGTTAATAACAGAAACCACTGCATTTTTTACATTTTCTACAACCTTAGAAATATCATTATTTATATTTGCCGCGGCTGTAGAGGTTTTTGTAGTCGTTACATTACTCTCTGAAGCTTGCGTAGTAGGCGTTGGCGTTTGATGGTTTAAAGGATTTGTAATCGCCATAATTCCAATTCCACTTGCGACTGCAATGGTTCCTCCAACAATCCCACCAACAAAGCCATTTCTAAAGCTTTTATTCTTACGTTTTCTTAACTGTTTTTGTTGTTCTTCTTCCATTTGCTCACTCCTCTCGTTGTTACTTTAAAGATAAATTCTAAATATGAATTTTATGTGAACAAACACTTATAGTCTATTTAAAAATCTCTTGCATTATTCCTAAGAATTTAAACTTCAAATAGGCTTGTAGGCTCATACGGATCCGTATGAAATAATTCGAAGGAATGATGAACTCCTTTATCGTGCGTTCTAAATACGGATTCTGCTGTTTGATAAGCAATTTCCTTCATATTATTATCTTGACTTAAATGGCCTAAATAAATGCGTTTCGTCTGATCCCCAAGCATTTCACACATGGCTAAAGCCCCATCATCATTGGATAAATGGCCTTTATCACTTAAGATTCGTTGTTTTAAATGCCACGCATAAGGTCCCATTCTTAACATTTCAAGATCATGATTGCTTTCAATTAAATACGCATTGGCATTTTTGAGGAGTCCACGAAGTTTGTCACTCACATATCCAGTATCCGTTAGCATAACAAATTGGCGTTGATCCTTTTGGAAGCTATAAAACTGTGGAGCCGCCGCATCATGAGAAACCGCAAAACTCATCACATCAATATCTCCAAAAGTCAGTGTGTCTCCTGTATTGAAAATCTCTTGTTGCTCAAGAGCAACTTTTCCAATTTTTCCAGACATTGCTGCCCATGTTTTTTCGTTTGCATAAATAGGAATGCCATACTTTCTTGCAAGCACTCCAATTCCTTTGATGTGATCTGAATGCTCATGAGTCACTAAAATCGCATCAATATCCGATATAGAACGATTTATTTTCTCCATTTGCGCACTAATAGCTTTACCAGTGAGTCCACAATCCACTAATAATTTTTGCTTAGGAGTCTCAATATAAGTTGCATTACCTGAACTACCACTCGCTAATAAACTCACTTTAAAACCTAATTCTTGCATACTATGTCCCTTCTATTGTTGTTGCACTGTTTGTGTTGTTGTGTTATTGGTTGTTGTACGCTGCGTTTGCGTATTCGTTGTTTCTAAGGTTTCATTGGTTAATACGGTCCCATGAATCGCATCCACACGACGCGCCACTAACTGACCATCCGCTTGACGTATTTCAACATACCAAGCAGGAGAATAAATAGAAAATTCTTTTAGCACTAACGATTGGAAGTAAGATAACTTAACCGTTGAAACTGTTGATTTTGCTGGAATCTTTCCCGCTAGGAATAACACTTCAACAGCGCTTTGAGCAGTAATTAAACTTCTCTCATTTCCAAGCACTTGTACATTTCCCGCATAGGTTTGTTCATAACTAACGGCTTGGTCATTCGTATTCAATGTGACAATAATTTGGCTGGTTCCATCCATAATACTCAATTTATCTGCTTTTTGCGTATAAATTACTTTACGTGTAGTCGCATTATAAGAAGACCATACATATTTATCACCGAATAAAACCTTATTATTGATAAAAGCTGTTAAGTCATTAAAACTCTCCGCATTTACTGGATTCGATAGACTTAACTGAATCGGTGGTACTAACTCTGCATTGATGACATTTTTTTCCAATGACACGATCTGGTTTTGTAAATTATTCAAACCTGACTCAATGGAAACAGGGGTTAGTTGGATAATCGGAGCCGTTTCATCCGTTGAAGTTAGTGACGGCAATGTAATTCCATCTTGTTTCATCTGATCGATGACGTTAATACTTGTATTCAAAGGGGTTTTAGATTCTACCTTTTTCTGCCAAACGAGTCCAAATAGGAATACATCTAGGAAAAAGAAACAAACAATCAATACGATTGCACTTCTTCTAAAGTCCATCTCCGTCACCCCCTACTGTTTGTTTATTCGCGGCATCTCCGGCTTTTTTATCCGCTTTTAATTCTGATAATGTCTTCCATTTGTTATTTATTTTTATATACCAAGTCGGAATAAATTCTACGATTTGATTGTTTTCGCTGCTGGTTGTCCAAGAATAACCAATTCGAATATCTTCTATCTCATTCATGGAGAACCCTTCATTAAGCAGTTCCGCTACAATATCTTTTCCACCAACAATCGTTACTTTTTTATTTTTGGTTGGTAGAGGTGTTTGCGCAATTAAAGAGGAAGTTCTTAATTTTTCAATTCCATTTGTAGTCGCTTTTACTTGAGTCATTCCTTCTCTTCCGCTAGAAAGAATTGGATAGGAGCTCACATACCGAACATACTCTACTATATTGGAACTTAAATCTACTGAAGAAAAACTCATTCCTAACTGCCATCCGCCTAGACGCTTCATCTGTGTAAAAGTCTGCGTTAAGTTATTCGTATAAAGAAGTGTTTCATCCCCTGGTTTATTTTCAAAGAAAGTAATGATATTCGTTGTACGATCCATCTTCAATTGCGATAAATTGTCGTTATACACCACACTCTTTCCATCTCCACGTGTTCTAATTTCCGTTTGATTTGAAAAGAGTTGGCGGATATAGAAGGTAATTGGAATTTGCTCAATCAAATATGCTGATTGTTCAACGTTTACCTTATCTTGCTCCACAAAGAATTGTTTTGTCTTTCCTCGATACGATTCTACTTCATAAAATTCATCAGATTTATACAAAGCATCCATCTTTGCACTTAAGCTTTCATCGATTTTCGCACTGTACACATTTTTATTTTCATCATTGACAAAGTATGCCGTATGCGGTTCATCTGTTCGAATAACAATCCGTGAAAATCTCTCATTCACATAATCCTCATTCAACCCGTCAAAATACCGATTCATAATTCCAAAAGAAAGCAAACCATCAAATAAGATTTGCGAATGAGCTTCTCTTAAAACAAGGTTCTCATAACTAGTATCATCTAAGTTCGACAACCGTGTTAGATTCGAAAAGCTTTTTGATAGATAGGTATTTACTTCTTTTATAATCGACATTTGGCTTGTCATTTCAAACTTATTGTTATTGGTTAAGACAAGGCGCGTCGGTCTAAACACATCCTCCAGCGTATAGTTCGCTCGAATCTGCGCTCCGGAATCTTGAGAGGTCGTCAAATTAGTTGATTGCTTTTTAACTCCAAAAAATTCAACTGGACGAATAACAATTAAATACGTAAATACAAAGCTAAGGAGCATCAACACAAATAAGGTCGATAATAGTACTCGAAAATTTTTAAATTTCATCCCATTCACCATCCTCTTCAAATGGAACATAAGGTAATGAAATAAAGAATGTGGATCCTTTATTTTCAATACTATTCACCCAGATTTTTCCTCCATGAAGTTGTACAACTTCTTTAGAAATCGCAAGACCAAGTCCACTACCGCCCATTGCTCTTGAACGAGCTTTATCTACACGATAAAAACGATCAAATAGGTGAGGAATATCTTTACGCGGAACTCCTAGTCCTTCATCACTCACACTAACAATAAGGTCGGTATGAGTTTCCATGAGTCGAACAATAATCCGTCCGCCATCTGGAGAATATTTAATCGCATTATTGATAATATTATCTAATACTTGCGTCATCTTATCTTGGTCGATTTCTACCCATAGATTTCTTTGGGTAATATCTGTGAGAATTCGATAGTTCTTTTCTCTATATTGGTCAGATTGTAAAACCATATCAAATCGATTCACAATATGCTTCACGAGTTCATTCATATTCACAAACTCTTTATCCAGTTCTAATCGATTTTGGTCCATCCGTGATAAGTTCAGTAAGTCGGTAATCATACGCATCATTCGATCCGTTTCGGTTTCAATGACATTCAGAAACTCCGGAGCGATTTCTTTGTTTTCCCATGCCCCATCCACTAACGCTTCTGTATAACTCTTAATACTCGTTAATGGAGTTCTTAATTCGTGAGAAACATTTGATACGAAATTACGACGTTCGCGGTCAATTTTCTCTTGTTCCGTAACGTCCGTTAATACGCACACGAGACCACTAATAAATCCAGATTCACGTTGAATTACAGAGATTTCACATTGGACAATGGTTTCTTCTCCATCTTCCTCAATTGTAATCATTCGCTCTTCTTGCGATTCCAATAAATCTCTAAAAGAAACACTATTATCTAAACGTAATACTTCAAGCAATGGCGTTCCGATAATCCGCTCATTTCGTAAATTCAAAACATCCAATGCAGCCGCGTTAATAATTACAATTCTTCCTCGACGGTCTGTTGCAATAACCCCATCACTCATATGACGTAGGACACTGTCTAGACGTTGCCGCTCCGCTTCTGTTCCTTCTTGGGCTTCTTTGATTTTTACAGATAAATCATTAATCGCTTGCCCTAACTGACCAAGCTCATCGTCTCCGTAAATCATCACTTCACCCGTATAGTTTCCTTCTGCAATTTGTTCTGTCTGTTGTTTCATTTCCGCAATCGGACGAGTAATCCCTTGAGAAATCATGACTGTAATCACAATCGCTAAAATGATAATAAAAATGGAAGAACTAATAAAGATAATCCCAATATCTTTTACTTGGGTATAACGAGATTCAATATTAGACGTTACCGAAATGATTCCCACTGGATTTCCTGAAACCCCACTGACGGGATCAATTGGTGAAACGTATTTCCAATATCTAGAATCTCCGTCAATATAGTTATAACTGTACACAGTATTTGAGACGACCACTTGTTGCACATCAGCCTCTGTAGAACGAGTCCCAACAATTGATTGCTGCGTTTGATTCGTAGTTCCCAAAATATATCCCTGCATATCCATAATACGAATTTCTACAATACTATTTCCTGTTGGATAATCTTGCAATAACTGTGATATTTCAGCCGATTTAGCCTCATCTGTTGTATCCTTAGCCAAAATGGGCTGCACATTATTTTTCAAGAATCCTACTTGTAGCTGAATTTGTTCCTGAAAGTTCGAAATCATTTGAGATTCTAATTGCGTTAAGAAGTTCGCGACAATGAGTTGCAACGAAATCATCAAGAGCAAGATAAACAGCATTGGAATCTTAAATTGAATGGAACGAAAAAATCGTTTCATCTTCTTCATGAGTCACTTTCTCCTCTACTTTTTAGCAAAATACGCTTTTCTTGCCAGAATATACCATGGCAAGGAAAAGCGCATTCGTTGTTTAAGCTTCTTTTTCTTGGTCTGGGGTTTTAATATAATATCCTACCCCACGGCGAGTCATAATCCATGTTGGATGACTCGGTGTGTCTTCAATTTTTTCACGTAAACGACGAACTGTTACGTCTACTGTACGAACATCCCCAAAGTAATCATAACCCCATACCGTTTGTAATAAATGTTCACGAGTAATCACTTGTCCGATATGTTTTGCTAAATAATGAAGCAATTCAAATTCACGATGCGTTAATTCGATTTCTTCACCACGTTTTGAAACCACATAGGCATCTTCATGAATCGTTAAAGCGCCTAAAACAATTTCGTTAGCTGTTTTTTCTTCTTCTGCTTCGGCTGGAGCTAATTGTTGACGACGTAAGTTTGCTTTTACACGCGCTATTAATTCTCGGTTTGAAAAAGGTTTTGTTACGTAATCGTCTGCACCTAATTCCAGACCTAACACTTTATCAATTTCAGAATCTTTGGCCGTTACCATGATAATAGGAACATGGCTTGTTTTACGAATTTCACGACAAACTTCTAATCCATCAATTTTTGGTAACATTAAGTCCAAAATGACTAAATCTGGATTTTTTTCATGAAAAGCAGCAAGTCCTTCTTCACCATCAAATGCGGTGATGACTTCAAAGCCTTCTTTTGAAAGACTAAACTTGACGATGTCTGAGATTGGTTTCTCATCATCTACAACTAGAATTTTCTTCATATCAATCTTCCTTTACTCTATTCTTTTTTATGCCCAAACACTTTCTAAAATGTTGGTTTGTTCTCTATCTGGTCCTACTGAGAAAGTAGAAATGCGAACGCCGACTAATTCTGAAATACGACGTACATAGTTACGTGCATTTTCTGGCAGTTCTTCTAGTGAACGGCATCCTGTAATATCTTCACTCCAACCTGGTAATTCTTCATAGACTGGTTCACATTGACCTAGTTCAACTAAGCTTGCTGGGTAATGGGAAATTTCTTCTCCATTCGGTTTGCGGTAAGCCACACAGATTTTCACTGTTTCGAGGCCTGTTAAAACATCAATACTGTTTAAGCTTAAGTTTGTAATACCTGATACACGTTTAGAGTGGCGCATTACAACGCTATCGAACCACCCAACACGTCTTGGACGCCCAGTGGTTGTACCGTATTCACGTCCGACTTCACGAATACGTGAGCCGATTTCATCGAATAATTCTGTTGGGAAAGGTCCATCCCCTACACGAGAAGTATATGCTTTACATACCCCAACGACTTTATTAATTTTTGAAGGTCCAACACCACTACCGATTGTCACCCCACCAGCAACTGGGTTAGAAGAAGTTACAAATGGGTATGTTCCTTGGTCGATATCCAACATCACCCCTTGTGCCCCTTCGAATAACACACGTTTTCCTTGGTCTAATGCATCATTTAAAATCACAGAAGTGTCGCAAACGTATTGTTTCATTTGTTGACCATATTCATAGTACTCTTCAAAAATATCATCGAACTCGATTGGAACTGCATCGTACATTTTAGTAAAGAGACGGTTCTTTTCCGCTAAGTTGATTTTTAGACGTTCAGCAAACACTTCTCTATCGAGTAAGTCTGCCACACGAATACCAACACGAGCAGCCTTATCCATGTAGCAAGGTCCAATCCCTTTATTCGTTGTCCCAATTTTGTTGTCGCCTTTTGCTTCTTCTTGTAATTGGTCTAGGCGAATATGGTATGGCAAGATAACATGCGCACGGTCCGAAATCCGTAAGTTATCAGTAGTCACATTTCTTTCATGTAAATATGCAAGTTCTGTAATGAGAGATTTTGGATTTAAAACAACTCCATTTCCAATCACACTAATTTTTTCTGGTGAAAAAATACCGGATGGAATTAAATGAAGTTTATAAGTGACCCCATTAAACTGAATGGTATGCCCTGCATTGTCGCCCCCTTGATATCGAGCGATTACTTCTGCATTCTCACTGAGGAAATCCGTAATCTTACCTTTACCTTCGTCTCCCCATTGTGTTCCAACAACTACTACTGATGACATTTGACGCACCTCTTCTATTTTTTTAAATTTTACTATGCCATAGGAGCTCTTTGCTCAATTTCATCTGGCACTAAATTTGTAAACTTATTAAATTCCTTCATGAAGTTCAATTCAACCGTTCCACGTGGACCGCTACGGTTTTTCTCAATAATCACTTCAATGGTACTATTTGGCTCAACTTCTGGAACCTGTCCATTTTCATCTGGCTCTTGACGATAATAATCATCACGATATAAGAACGCTACGATATCCGCATCTTGCTCAATGGATCCAGACTCACGAATATCCGACATGATTGGTCGCTTATCTTGACGTTGTTCCACTCCACGAGATAATTGAGAAAGTGCAATAACTGGGACCTTTAATTCCTTCGCTAATTTTTTCAAATTACGAGAAATTTCAGAAACCTCTTGTTGACGACTCTCTTTTCCGTTTCCTTCGATTAATTGTAAGTAATCAATCACTACTAAGCCGAGATTATTCCGCTCTTGCTTCAACCGACGACATTTCGCACGAATCTCTGACACACGAATTCCTGGAGTATCATCGATATAAATAGGCGCTTCAGCAAGAACCCCTGTCGCCACGAAATATTGCGTATATTCCTCATCGGTCAATTTCCCTGTTTTCAAATGTCCTGCATTAATGCTCGCATGAGAACAGATAATCCGTTCTACTAAAGACTCTGCCCCCATTTCAAGACTGAAAATAGCAACTGTTTCATTCAAATTAACCGCAACGTTCTTTGCAATGTTTAACACGAAAGCAGTCTTCCCGACAGAGGGACGTGCTGCTAAAATAATTAGCTCATCGGCATGAAGACCAGAAGTCATTCGGTCTAAACCGATGTACCCTGTAGCAATACCAGTAACTTCTCCATTATTTTTGGATCGCTCTTCAAGACTTTCATATGCATCATGTAAAACATCGCGAATTGGAATGAATCCAGCTTTATTTCGTCCTTCAGATACAGAAAGAATATCTCTTTCAGCTGTATCTAAAACATTTGCAATCGTTTCATCTTCTTGGTACGCATTTTTAACAATATTCGTCGATGTTTTAATTAACTTACGACGAGTTGATTTTTCTAAAACAATTTGAGTGTAAAATTCCACGTTGGCTGCTGTCGGAACTTTATCAAGAAGCTCAATAATACCAGCTTCCCCACCCACATTATCAATTTGGTTCTTTTGCCTTAATTTTTCCGAAACGGTGATTGGATCGATCGCTTCCGAATTTTGATTTAATTCTATCATCGCGGCAAAAATCAATTGATGAGCAACGCGATAAAAATCATCGGGTACAAGAAACTCCATGACCGAGATAATTGAGTCTTGTTCCAAAAGAATTGAACCCAAAACGGCCTCTTCTGCCTCTAGATTTTGTGGCGGAACTAAATTAGGATATAGCTCTTCCATTCAAACACCCTTTCTACTAAAAATAGCCATAAAAATACAGTTTCATTGTATCACAAAACACCCTAATAAAACAGAAGATTGGGCTCAAAATAAAAGATAACTTAATTACTTTGTAATTTTTATCACATGTATATAAAGAATAAAGAGACTATCCAAACAGGATAATCTCTTTTCTAATTTTTAACTTTATTGAGCGACGATATTCACTGTCATAATCGCTTGAACATCATGGTGTAATTTAACAGGGACACGAGTGTATCCTAACGCTCGAATTGGAGCTGCTAATTCGAATTTACGACGATCCAATTCAACATTGAATTTCTTGTTGAATTCTTCGGCGATTTGTTTTGCTGGGATTGCTCCGAATAAACGTCCATCTTCCCCTGCCTTAGCTTTAATTGTAACCACTGTTTCTTCACGTTCTAGGAACTCTTTTAATTCCTTGGCTTTTGCTAATAATTCAGCGTTATGTTTTTCTTCTGCTTTCTTTTGACCTGATAAAGTCGCAAGGTTTGCTGAAGTGGCTTCTTTTGCAAAACCGTTCTTAATTAAGAAATTTTGTGCATAGCCATCAGCTACATTTTTAACTTCGCCTTTTTTACCTTTGCCTTTTACATCTTTTAAGAAAATTACTTTCATGTTTCTTCCTCCTAATTATAAGTTAATTTCACTACCAATTTCTTCAATGACTTGCATTAATTGGCGGATTGCATCTTCAATCGTGATATCCGATAGCTGAGTAGCAGCATTCGATAAATGACCACCACCACCCATTTTCTCCATTACACGTTGAACATTCTTATTCCCAAGACTGCGAGCGCTAATGCCAACACGACCGTCATTCCGTTTAGTTACAACAAATGAGGCATCGATGTTTTCCATAGACAACATCATATCTGCAGTCTGGGCTGCAACAACAGTAGGATAAACGGTATTTTCTTCACCATGAACAATTCCGACATTGTTAGGAAGCATTTCGAGTGAGTTTAATAAATGCGAACGCATTAAGTACGTATCTACATTTTCCTTTAATAATCGTTGGATAAGGATTGTATCCGCACCAACGGATTTTAAATAACTAGCCGTATCAAAGGTACGAGACCCTGTACGAAGCGTGAAATTACGCGTATCCACAATAATACCAGCAAGTAATGTAGTTGCTTCGATTGGCTGAATTTTCTCAGCTTCTTCAGATTGATATTCTAGTAATTCTGTAATCAATTCACCGACAGATGAAGCATACGGTTCAATATAAACCAAGTCAGGATTTTCAGGGAATTCCTCTCCACGACGGTGATGGTCGATAACCACTAATTTATTCGCCCTTTTAACAATAGACGGAGCAGCACATAGGGAAGGCTTACTTACATCGACAATAATAACAAGTGTATTTTCAGTAATTAACGCTTCTGCCATTTCTGGATTTACGATAGCGGAAGAGAGGAGTTTATCTTTTTTAATCACTTCCATCAATTTTTTGATATCATGCGAATATTGCTCTGGATTTGTGACAATCCAAGAGGTTTTACCGTGCATTTTAGCGATTCTTCGAATACCTAAACATCCACCAATACTATCCATATCTGGATATTGGTGGCCCATAACCATTACTTGATCTGCTTCTGCAATAAGGTTTTCTAATGCTTGAGAAACCATTCGAGAACGCACTCTTGTACGTTTTTCTAGTGGGTTGCTCTTACCACCGTAGAAGCGAGTTTCTTCGTTTTTAGAGCGTACAACGACTTGGTCACCGCCTCGTCCTAAGGCTAAATCAAGGTTATCTTGCGCAAATTTAGCGATTGCTCCATAATCCATCTCTTCTTGAGTATCATCCGCATAAGAGAACCCCATACTTACTGTTAGTGGGGTGTTTTGTTGAGCTGTTGTCTCACGGACACGGTCAATAATCTCAAATTTCGTTTTTTCAAGTTCAGAAAGGATGTTTTTATCTAAAAATGCGACAAAACGGTCTGAGCTAACACGTTTTAAGTAGATATTATTATGATTCGCCCAGCTAGTAAGCTGATTCGTCACGAAGTTATTCAAGTTTGATTTCTTACGGTCGCTCAGCGATTGAGAGACTTCAGCAAAATTATCGACGAAAATTTGTCCAAATACAGGTCTTTCGTCTAAATACGTCTCTTTAATTAACGCATATTCCGTAATATCCATCATGTAGAGCATTCCAATATCGTTATGGTAGACTATTTGGAAGTATTTATCTTTCCAATGGACTACATTATCATTATCATCATCAAGATTTTTAACGATATTCGCTAAATCTGGATCAACTACTTCGAGTTTAAAACCTAATAGTTCCTTGCGTTCAAAATACTTTTGCAAATAAGGATTAATCCATTGAATTTCTCCATTATCATCTAGTAAAAGCATTCCAATCGGCATTTTGATAGAGGCATCTTGCGAACCTTTATTGATTTTATACGATAAGTTCGTTACATAATGATTCGTTTCCTGAATAATATAGTTCGCGAACGAATAGAGGAGTGTTCCTAATAAAATAATAAATAAAGTAAGGATAAGTCCCATCCATATATTCATTACGTATGCCACAACCAGCATACAGAGAATGATTGCTATAAATGAGAATCCGTATTTCTTCATTGTTTCACTTTTAAGAAATGTCGGTAAAGCCTTAATACGTTCTTTTAGGCTTTTCTTCATTCTTGCACCTTCTTTCTATATAGATTATTTTACCATAGTTTTAGCCCCTCGTCAGTTCTCTAAAATTGTTTCACGTGAAACAATTTAAGAGAGGGTAGGGGTACAAATGTTTCACGTGAAACATTCTTTTATATGTATTCGATTTTTTATAATGATACTACTTAAATCTAAACAAATAGAAATTAACTTTTAATAGGATACAGCTTTATAAAACAAAAAAGGATTGAGAAATTCTCAATCCTTTTATTTAATATTAGTCAACTGTTGTGAATGGTAATAATCCCATGATACGAGCACGTTTGATTGCAACAGTTAAAGTACGTTGGTGTTTAGCACAAGTACCTGTTACACGGCGTGGTAAGATTTTACCTTTTTCAGAAATGTAACGTTTTAATAATTCTACATCTTTGTAATCAATGTAGTCTACATGGTTTGCACAGAAGTAGCAAACTTTTTTACGACGGCGTTGACCGCCACCTCTACGTTGTTGAGCCATTATGGTATCCTCCTTTTAAACTTTAGAATGGTAAATCATCATCTGAAATGTTGATTGTCTCTCCATTACTTAAGAATGGATCTGACATTCCACCACCGAATGATGAAGTAGGAGTGTTAAATTGATTAAAGTTATTTGATTGGTTTTGTTGGAATCCACCTTGTGAGCTTTGATCGTTTGCAGGGCGTTGTTCAGTAACATTACGTGATTCTAACAATGAGAAGTTCTCAGCTAGCACTTCAGTCACATAAACTTTTTGGCCTTGTTGGTTATCATAGCTACGAGTTTGAATACGTCCTTCAATTCCTACTAGTGAGCCTTTACGAGTGAAATTCGCAAAGTTTTCTGCAGCTTTACGCCACATTACGCAGTTGATAAAGTCTGTTTCACGTTCACCGTTTTGGTTTTGGTAACGACGATCAATTGCGATAGAGAAGCTCGCATAAGCAGTTCCGTTTGAAGTATAACGTAAATCAACGGCACGTGTTAAGCGTCCAACTAATACAACATTATTAATCATTTAATTTTTACTCCTTTCAAGATTTTTGTTTACTTATAATAAACAATTATGCTTCTAATTTAACGATCATGTGACGTAAGATGTCGTTGTTGATTTTCGCTAAACGGTCGAATTCATCGATTGCAGCAGCATCTTCAGCAGTGATGTTCACTAAGTGATAGATACCTTCTTGGAAATCTTTAATTTCGTATGCAAAACGACGTTTCGCCCAGTCTTTAGATTCAACAACAACTGCACCGTTGTCTGTTAAAACAGCATCAAATCTTGTAACCAATTCAGCTTTAGCAGCTTCATCGATGTTTGGACGGATGATATATAAAATCTCGTATTTTGATGTTTGACTCATTGACTGTCACCTCCTTATGGACTTTTGGCCTACTGAATTTTCAGCAAGCAAGGAGAGTATCATTTCTAATACTCACGTTCAATCATTATAGCAAACAAAGCTATAGAATGCAACAGAAATCCGCATTGCAGAGGTGCTTAGGAAAATTTGTGAGTACCAAAAAAAGTGTCATTATATCATATCTGATATGTAGCATATATGTTACAATTGGCTTATAAAGGAATTAGGGGGAGAAATAAAAAATGGTGGATTATTTAAAACGGCTTTTTGACCGACTTGACGCGAAATATGAGACTTTTAGAGATGATTTTGAAGCAGAATATTTTTTGCAGAAGAATGCCTTAGCGATGATCAGACTTCGGAGGGACTCTGGACTGACACAAACGGAATTCGCTAAAAACGCCGGTATGACGCAAGGAAATCTCTCTAGGCTCGAAAAAGCAATTTATAATCCGACGCTCGCACATCTTCAAAAAATTGCGAGTAAAAATGGGTATGATTTAGAGATTCGTTTTAAGAAAAAGAAGCGATTAATACGATGAAATCAACAAAAATAGCTCCTACAAACCAACTGTAGGAGCTTCTTTCATTTAATGTTATCCCCAAACTTCATGAACGATTTCGTCAATCAGTTTTAATTTATCCCATTGCGCTTCAATCGTTAAGATATTGCCTTCTTCTGTAGAAGAGAATCCACATTGAGGGCTGAGGCATAATTGTTCAAGAGGAACGTACTGACTGGCTTCTTTAATACGAGCGATAACTTCGCCTTTATCCTCTAAGTCCCCTGATTTAGAAGTGATTAAACCAAGAACGACTTTTTGGTCTTTAATATAGCGAAGTGGAGTAAAGTCACCAGCACGGTCACTATCATATTCCAAGAAGAATCCGTCTACACGGCAATGACCAAACAACGTCTTCGCCACTGGTTCATAACCACCACTAGAGAACCATGTTGAGCGGAAGTTTCCGCGGCAAATATGCATGTTCACCACTAAATCTTCTGGTTTCCATTCAATGACACGATTTAATACATCCACGTAGTCACGAGCGATTTGTTCGAGGTCGAATCCACGCGCTTCATATGCTTCACGTTTATCTAACGCACAGAACTCACCCCAGCTTGTATCATCTAATTGAATATTGCGGCATCCTAAGTCGTAGAAGCATTGCAACACCTTACGATATGCTGCCACCACATCATCATAGAAGAGGGCTTCATTGTCTTTGTAGCGCTCAATTGGCACATAGTTTTTCTCACGAACTTGCGTAATCAAATGCAACATACTTGGTGAAGGGATTGTTAGTTTCACCGGTGTATCGCCAGCGTGCTCTTTTAAGAATTTGAAGTGTTTTACGAATGGATGGTTTTCAGAAAAATCCACTTTACCAACGATTCGTAATGTTTTTGGCTTCACATCTTTATCTTTGAATTGAACAGAGAAGTGGTCTACTTCGACAAGTTCAACTCCATCTAAGTTTTCTAAGAAATCTAAGTGCCAGAATGCACGACGGAATTCACCGTCAGTGACAGATTTAAGACCGAGTTCTTTTTCTTTCTCGATTAAAGCAACGATTTCTTCGTTTTCAACGCGTTCGAGTTCTTCGGCAGTGATTTCTCCGGCATTAAACTTCGCACGGGCTTCTTTTAGACGTTCTGGACGTAAGAAACTTCCTACGTGATCGAGTCTAAATGGCGCTTTTTGACAACAGCTACAGTTTTCGTGATTTGACATATGTTTTCCTCTTTTCGTTTATTCAGCTTCTGGTAAGTATGCAATAGCGCGAACAGGTGACCCTGGAGTATGGTTCCAGTTAGGGTATGAAATTGAAATCACAGCACCGACTGAAGGAACTTGGTCAAGGTTCGCTAATACTTCCACTTGGAAGATATCTTGGCTTAATAAGTAGTATTCGTTTGTTAAACCATGTGCGGCAGCGTGAACACCTGAGTCTGTATCTAATGTTTCGTGACCTACAGCTTTCACATGACGTTCGTGAATTAAGAATTCTAGCGCATCTTTTGCCCAACCTGGTGTGTGTTGAACATCATTTTCATCTAAATTACGAACCGCATCTTGGTCTGGCCAGCGGTGTGACCAGTCACTACGGAATGCTACAAAGGCACCTGGCTGGATTTGTCCGTATTCTTCTTCGAATGCTAATACGTCTGCTTTTGTTAATTCAAAATTTGGATTTTCAGCAACTTCTTTTGAACAGTCGATAACGTAGAGTGGTAATAATAAATCTTTCAACTCAATTTCATCAAGGAAGCGTCCGCCTTCATAGAAGTGGCAAGGTGGGTCGATATGTGTACCGTATTGTGTTACCACTGATAATTGTTGTACGTGGAATCCATCTTTTAATGTAAATAAATCTTTTTGTTCCAATGCTGGTAGAGCAGGGAAGTGAGGGCTATTCGCATCGATTTGATGGCTTAAGTTCACCCATTTTGCTTGTTTTAATGTTTCAAAAGCTTTGGCTAATTGTTGTTGAAATGCTGTCATAATGTATCTTCCTTTCTAAATAGGGGAAGGCTGTGGATCAAAAGTTATTCTCCCCACAGCCTTTTTGTTCGTTTTATAATGCGAGGTTATTCTCCCCAAACCTCACGAGCGATTTCAGTAATCAATGCAATTTTCTTCCATTGATCTTCTTCTTTAATCACGTTTCCTTCTTCTGTTGAAGCAAATCCACATTGAGTACTTAAGTATAAGTTTTCAAGTGGTACATATTGGCTTGCTTCTTTAATACGAGCGATGACTTCATCTTTGTCTTCTAAGTCTGCAAATTTTGACGTTAAAAGGCCAAGAACCACTTTCTTCTCGTTGCCAACTTTCGCAAGCGGCTTGAAGTCTCCGGCACGGTCTGTATCGTATTCTAAGTAGTACGCATTTACGTGTTCGCCTGCTAATAATTCATCTTCTACCTTTTCATATCCCCCTTGAGAAATCCAAGTAGAGTGGAAGTTTCCGCGGCAAACGTGAGTGTTCACTGCTAAGTCTTTTGGTAATGCATCAATCACTGAGTTGTTCAATTGTAATGCACGGCCTGCAAAGTCACGACGAACTTCTTCTAATGGACGGCTGTCGTTGAAACGTTTTGAAAAACCATCGTCTGCTAAAGCGCCCCATGTACAGTCGTCAAATTGAATTGTGCGAAGGCCTTCGTTGTATAAGTCTGTAATTACATCCACATAGGCATTTTTAATCGCTTCGAAAAGTTCTTTTTCAGTTGGATATACTGCTTTCCAAGCTGCAATGTGTTCAGGTGTACGAATTAATTCGAAATAGAATTGTGATGGAGAAGGGATTGTGAATTTCACAATAACATCTTCGTCTTTCACTAAATCACGTAAGAATTTGAAATGTTCTACGAATGGGTGATTATGTCCATCGATTGGAGCTGTTAATGTTGCAGTATCGGCTTTTGTTTCGATACCGTTAAATTTATAACCGTGTTCACCTACTGTATGTTCCACACCGTTGAATCCCCAGAAGAAGTCAAGGTGCCAGTAAGCGCGGCGGAATTCTCCGTCTGTAACGCCTTTTAATCCAGCAGCGATTTGTTTTTTAACAAGTTCGCGGATTTCTTTATCTTCTACAGCTGTTAATTCTTCTCGTGTGATTTCGCCGTTTGCAAATTTTGCGCGTGCTTCTACTAAGTCTTTCGGACGTAAGAAACTTCCTACGTGGTCTACTCTAAATGGTGCATGTGTTGTCATAAATGTGTTTCTCCAATCTATCTTCGAATTTCTTCTTGCGGGATGATTATTCTCCCCATACCTCACGAGCGATTTCGCTAATTAAGGCAATTTTCTTCCATTGATCGTCTTCAGTAAGGATGTTTCCTTCTTCTGTTGATGCAAATCCGCATTGTGTACTTAAGTATAAGTCTTCTAGTGGAACGTATTGGCTCGCTTCTTTAATACGAGCAATCACTTCATCTTTGTCTTCTAATTTTCCTGATTTAGAAGTGAGAAGTCCAAGAACGACTTTCTTACCATTGTTTACTTTCGCGAGTGGCTTGAAGTCGCCGGCACGGTCTGTATCGTATTCTAAGTAGTACGCATGTACGTTTTCATCTTCGAATAATGCGTCGCTTACTGAATCGTAACCACCTGAACTTGCCCAAGTTGAGTGGAAGTTTCCACGGCATACGTGAGTGTTTACTGTTAAATCTTCTGGTAAGTCTTCTAGGATTCCGTTATTTAATTCTAAGAATTCACGTTTGTGTTCTCTTCTTAACTCTTCAGGTGTTAAATGACTTTCTTTTGAGATGATGTTTAAGAAGTTATCATCTACGATAACACCCCATGTACAGTCATCGATTTGTAAGAGACGGCAACCTGCATCGTATAATTCTTTAATTACTTGTCTGTAAGCAGCAATGATATCTTTAAAGAGTTCTTCTTTTGAAGGGTATACTGAGAAAGTTTTCTCAATATGCTCTGCGTCACGAATCAATTCGAAGTAGAATTGCGCTGGAGCAGGGATTGTTTGTTTTACGATGAAATCTTCATCTTCAAATTGTTTTAAGAATTTGAAGTGTTCAACGAATGGGTGATTTTCACCAGTGATTTTTCCAACGACATCTGCTGAGTCTGGTTTTGTAATTTCATCGTGGAATTGATATCCGATTTTTGCTTGAGTGTGTTCTACTCCGTTTAATCCCCAGAAGAAATCTAAGTGCCAGTATTGGCGACGGAATTCGCCGTCAGTGAATCCTTTTAATCCAGCTTTCTTTTGTTGTTCGACTAACTTTTCGATGGCTTTATCTTCGACGGCTGTTAATTCCTCGCGTGTAATTTCTCCTTTTGCAAATTTTTCTTTTGCTTCTACTAATTCTTTTGGACGTAAGAAACTTCCTACGTGATCGACTCTAAATGGTGCTTGTAATTTTGACATTGGACATTCCTCCTATAAATAAAAAATCCTCACAGTATCGCTACTGCAAGGACGAAATTTCGTGTTACCACCTTGTTTTGTAGAATCCTCACGAATCCTACCTTACCGAGTACGCACACTGGGTGTTATACTCTACAGCTATAATGGGCTACCCATTTACGTCTAATGATTCGACGTAAAATCACTCCGAGGCCATCTTCAAAAATTCCATTTGATCTCTTCCCACCAACCGAGACTCTCTTAGCAAATTTTCTTTTCTACTCACCTGTTCTTTGTGATGTCTTATGAACATGTCCTTAGGATAACAGAGAACAAACCGCGCTGCAATAGGTTTTCTTATACCGTTTTTCTATCATTCGTTATAACTTGAAGTTATATATCTAAAATCCCTTTTATAATAGGTTATAAAAAAGACTTAGAGAAAATCTCTAAGTCTTAAATCATTATTCAGAATCAACTAATTCATGTAATTTTTTCTTATAGAAGAAGATTGCGAAAATCGATAAACCAAGAATCACCACAACATACGCAATCGTAATAAACCAAACGAAAGTACGATCCCATTCTGGTAATTTAGTTAATAGAAAAACTGCTCCAAAAATGAATCCGAAGAGAACCACTAAGAATATCATCGACTTAACGCCGCTACGAGAACGATTCAATAGTTCCACTACATTCGTCCAGCTTGGCGTAAAGAGTTTCAAGTCCTTTGCATATCCCCAACGACTTAGTCCAAGACTAATAATTCCCCAATATAAAATAATCCCTAAAATCATATAAATCGGGAAACGAAGAACCGTAAAAATAATAGTTAATAAAAGTACTGGTAACGCAGATTGAATAATAAACAAAATCCAGAATTTACGCTCTAAAAATTCATGCATATCGAATGGGAGAACTTTCAGATAATAATAGTTTTCCCGCTCGAGTGAAATCCCAACTGCTAATAAATTATTTCCTCCGGTATTAAAGAAAGCGATAAATGTCAAAAACATCGCAAAAGGTAAGAAAGTATTCAAATTAACAAACTCCATAATACTCATACCTTCTGGAATAGAAGACATATTCATCATTGTTGGTAGGAAGAATAGATAAGGTAATACACCTGCAGCAATAATCGTTTGAGTTAAAACAGACCCTTCTAATAATTGTCTTAAAGTGTATCGAAGAAAGAATCTAAATGATAACTTTCCTCCACTTAATTCCATTTTTTTAACTCTTTCCACTTTTACTTTATTAGTAGAGGTTTGAGAAACCGCATCGTAAAAATTAGGTAATACAATGAATTTAACGAGAGCTATAAGAATTAAGAATACAACAACAACTATTCCAATCAAAGGATACGAACTTAAATCCAATGGATTCAGAAGTACATCATAAAAAGCTTTAATAGGCGATAAATATACAGGAACTTCTCCTCTAAAAGTTTGAATTCCAGTATTGCGATTCATCAAAAATTGATAACCAATGACCGCACCAATCGAGACAATAAAAATTAATACATTGGCAATCACAGATTGATATTTTCTAAAAATTGGAATTTTTGCTAAAAAGAAGCATAGTATAAACATCAATAAATAGACGCTCGTACTTAGTAAGAGTGCGCCAAATAATCCAAGTGGAATCGTTAAGAAATAATTTCCTCCTGAAAAATAGACATGGATTCCAAAAAACATAAATATTGGGAGTAAGCCATATAATGAGGCTACTACAACAGATAAACTTTTTCCTAAAATCACTTCTGTTTCTGTAAATGCATATGGACGGTAAGATTCAAAATCTTTACTTTCATAAAATACATTATAGATTGACGGAAGTGCTTGAGAAATTAAAATCATCATAAACAAGAATATAGAACTTGCAAATTGGAGTGGAGAATAGGAACGTCCTGAAATCATTCCTACAAATCCAAAAAATCCCCCAAATATAACCGCAAACATCAATTGTTGAATCAACGTTCTCATCGCAACATTCACTGGTTTTGCCGGGTTCTTCGCTTGTTTCTTTCGATAATTTTGCAATTGTGCCGGTTGTGTCGCAAAGATTAAATTGGTCTTCACCAGCGTTAAAATTCGTTTAAACCGCATGTGAATCCACTCCTTCTTGTTTGCCGGCAATTGATAAGTAAATTTCTTCCAAAGTACTTTCTGGTTGTTGTCCTTTCAACTCTTGAATCGTACCATAGAAGAGTAGTTTTCCTTTTTTCAAAATCGCAATTTTATCGCAAAGTTGTTCTGCTACTTCGAGTACGTGAGTAGAGAAAAGAACAGTATTGCCTTTGTCGGCATGTTCGCGCATCAATTTCTTCAAGTCGTAAGAAGCTTGTGGGTCAAGACCCGTCATTGGTTCATCGAGTACCCAAATATCTGGATCCGAAAGTAGGGCACCAATGACAAATACTTTTTGACGCATCCCATGTGAGAAGGAATCAATCACTTCATAGCGATGTCCTTCAAAATCAAATAAATCTAATAAATAAGCAAGACGACTTTCTACTTCGTCTAGAGTCATGCCATAAGAAGAAGCGACTAATTCCCAGAATTCATTGGCTGTTAATCGTAGGAATAAGTCTGGGCTATCAGCTACATAGCCAATTTTTTCTTTAATCGCAAGTCGATTTGCTGAAAGTTCTTGTCCATCGACAAAAATTTCGCCACTTGTTGGATTGATGACACTTACTAGGGATTTAATGGTTGTTGATTTTCCTGCACCATTATGTCCAATCAGTCCGATGATTTTTCCACTTTCAATCGTTAAATTCAACCCATCTAAAGCGACTGTTTGTCCATATTTTTTTGAAACATTTTTAAATTCAATCATGCAAATTCCTCCTTATGCCCCTGTATATCCCTATTATATAACTAGAATCCGCATAAAAAAAGAGATTTTCTTGCCTTCAAAGAGAACTTTTTTGCTAAAAAGCTTTACATTCGATTACTACGAATCCTTACGGGTATCTTCATAATAGTGGTAATAGGGCACCGGTTCGAGCCTATGGTCTCTCACCTTTGGGAGTAAGACAGAAGAAAAAATCGGACTCACAGTGTGAGTCCGATTTTCTTCGTAGTCTTACCCCCGCAAGGCTGATTAGGATTAAGCAAATCATAAATGATGAAGCTTAATCCAATCAGCTACTGCGTCAAATTCTATAAGTTTTTTTAGTAAGGAATAACCTCCTAACTCCCTCTAAGTACAGTGGTTGAATGGTATGATTCTTCGTAATCTCAATGAGTGCTTTTGATACTCTTTTTAGCACCATAAAGAAAAAAAGAACACAAAAAGCCATCATTTGATGGCTTTTTGCTTACTTACTATTCATTTTCTTCATCGACTAATTGTTGCGCAAAGTCTTTCATATTGCCTTTGATGGCTTCATCTGAAAGGGATGCAGTTGGTGTTTCTGTTGCAGCTGTTTCAGCAGTTGCCTCAGTCACCTCTTCTGTTGTTTCTTCTTCGCGGTCTACAATCGCTAATGAACTTACAATCGCATCTTGATCGAGACGCATCATACGAACTCCAAGTGCGCCACGGCCTGTTTGAGACACGTCTTCAGCATGGAATCTGATGATAACCCCTTTATTCGTCATGATAAGTAAGTCTTCGTCTCCAGTTACCGTACGTAGACAGACTAGTGGTCCATTTTTCTCGGTAATACGAAGTGTACGAACCCCTTTACCGCCACGGCCTTTCAATGCGTATTCGCTAGCAGCTGTGCGTTTTCCGTATCCTTTTTCACTCACAACTAATACTTCATTATCAGGAGTTAAAATATCCATTCCAATCACATAGTCACCCTCACGTAGAGAAACCCCACGAACACCTGAAGCGGTACGACCCATCGCACGAACTTTATCTTCATGGAAGCTTACAGCATTACCGTGATACGTTCCGAGGATAATTCCATCATTTCCGCTTGTGACTACTACACGGATCAGTTCATCATCTTCGCGTAATTGGATGGCACGTAGACCATTTGTACGAATATTCTTGAATTCTGATAGACGGACACGTTTGACTGTTCCACGTAATGTTGTGAAGAACAAGTAACGTTCTGATTCATCTGATTCAGGAACACTGATAATCGCTTGGATTTTCTCAGCTGAATCAATGTTTAATAAGTTGATGACTGGTAATCCTTTTGCTGTACGGCTATATTCAGGAATTTCATACCCTTTTGCTTGGTACACTTTCCCTGTATTCGTAAAGAAGAGGAGTGAATCGTGTGTTGAACATGAAATCATGTTTTCCACGTAGTCATCATCATGGACGCTCATTCCTTGAACCCCACGTCCTCCACGGCGTTGTGCCTTGAATTCAGTGTTGGCAAGACGTTTGATATATCCATTCTTCGTTAATGTAATCACGACATCTTCTTGTTCGATTAAATCTTCATCTTCAAGGCTTAACGCTTCTCCGACTAATAATTCTGTACGACGAGGATTGTCGAAACGTTGTTGGATTTCAAGTAATTCTTGTTCGATGATTTCGTAACGAAGTTCTTCGCTCGCTAATACTTTTTCTAAGTATTGGATAGTTGCTTGTAATTCGTTGTATTCTGCATCGATTTTCTCGCGTTCTAATCCTGTTAAACGAACCATACGCATATCAAGGATTGCTTGTGCTTGTTTATCGCTTAAGCCGTATTCATTCATGAAGCGGTCTTTAGCGATATCTCCACTAGCTGAACTTCTTAAGATGGCCACAATCGCATCGATATGGTCTAAAGCGATTTGTAACCCTTCTAAAATATGAGCGCGGTCTTCCGCTTTTTTCTTATCGAATAAGCTACGACGACGAACGACTTCTTCTTGGTGATCTAAGTAGTGGCGTAAAATTTCTTTTAAGCTCAATACTTTTGGCTCTTGATTCACAATCGCAAGCATATTGAATCCGAAGTTGGATTGTAATGGTGTTAATTTGTATAAATTATTTAATACAACAGATGCTGAAACATCACGACGCACTTCGATTACAACACGCATACCCACACGGTCAGATTCATCGTTTAAGTAAGTGATTCCTTCGATTTTCTTCTCGTGGTGTAATTGTGCGATACGTTCTACTAAACGCGCTTTATTTACCATATATGGTAATTCAGTGATGATGATGCGTTCTTTTCCGTTTTTCAATTCTTCAATTTGTACGCGTCCACGAACCGTAATCGATCCGCGTCCTGTTTCGTATGCACGACGAATTCCAGATTTTCCTAAGACAATTCCTCCAGTTGGGAAGTCAGGTCCAGGGAGAGCTTCCATTAATTCAGTAGTGCTTACATCAGGGTTCTTCATTAATAAGTGAAGAGCCGAGATGACTTCCGCCAAGTTATGTGGTGGAATATTTGTTGCCATCCCAACCGCAATCCCTGTTGCACCGTTTACTAATAAGTTTGGAATACGTGCTGGTAATACTTCCGGTTCATGTTCTGTTGAATCGTAGTTATCACGGAAATTAATCGTATCTTTGTTAATATCGCGAAGCATTTCAAGAGCAATTTTACTCATACGAGCCTCTGTATAACGCATCGCAGCAGCTCCGTCCCCATCGACAGAACCAAAGTTACCGTGACCATCGATTAATGGATAACGGTATGAGAAATCTTGTGCCATACGAACCATGGCATCGTAAATTGCAGAGTCACCGTGTGGGTGATATTTACCCATTACGTCCCCGACAATACGCGCAGATTTTTTATGCGGTTTGTCCGGTGTTACTCCAAGTTCACTCATTCCATATAAAATACGACGGTGTACTGGTTTTAATCCATCGCGCACATCTGGTAGGGCACGCGATACAATAACACTCATCGAATACTCTAGAAATGATTTACGCATCGTTTGTACTAAATCAGTTGATTCAAAAGTTTCTTCAAAGTGTTTCACTTCTTCAGACATAATTCGTCTCCTTTTCTATTCTTCTCTTCAAATTCGTTTACTAAATTAGATATCTAAATCTTCCATATTGATGTATTTCGCATTGCTTTCAATGAATTCACGACGTGGTTCTACACGATCGCCCATCAAGATATCTAAAATTTGATCCGCTTCTGCAGCATCTTCCACAGATACTTGTAACATTGAACGGTTTTCAGGGTTCATGGTTGTTTCCCATAATTGTTCCGCATCCATTTCCCCAAGACCTTTGTATCGTGATAATTGTGGTTTTGGATGTGCTGGTAATTCTTTTAGTTTCGCTTCTAACTCTTCATCATTTTGAATATAGTACTCATTTTTCCCTTGTTTCAATTTGTAAAGAGGTGGTTGCGCGATGTAAATATATCCAGCTTCCACTGCAGGGCGCATATAACGATAGAAAAGAGTAATGAGCAATGTACGAATGTGACTTCCATCGACATCGGCATCGGTCATGATGACTAATTTTTGGTAACGAGCTTTCGATAAATCAAAATCTCCACCAAAACCAGTTCCCATCGCTGTAAAGAGCGAACGAATTTCTTCGTTGGCTAAAATTTTATCGAGTGTTGCTTTTTCAACGTTCAAAATTTTCCCGCGGATTGGTAAAATCGCTTGGAAATGACGTGAACGTCCTTGTTTTGCTGAACCACCCGCAGAGTCCCCTTCGACGATGAATAATTCAGAAATCGTTGGGTCATTACTTGAGCAGTCTGCTAATTTACCTGGTAAGTTTGAAATTTCTAAACCAGATTTCTTACGAGTCACTTCACGCGCACGTTTTGCAGCAAGACGTGCTTTCGACGCTAAAATCCCTTTTTCGACAATCTTACGTGCCACTTGAGGATTTTCCATTAAGAATTTATCGAAGTGTGTGGAGAACAGACGGTCTGTAATCGTACGAGCTTCAGAGTTTCCTAATTTCGTTTTTGTTTGTCCTTCAAACTGTGGATCAGGATGTTTGATAGAAACAACGGCTGTTAACCCTTCACGGACATCTTCACCACTTAGTTTTTCTTCGTTTTCTTTCATCAATTTTTGACGACGCGCGTAATCATTAATCACACGCGTTAAGGCTGTCTTCATCCCTGATTCGTGAGTCCCACCTTCATAAGTGTGGATATTATTCGTAAAGCTGAGAAGATTTGTATGGTATCCAGAAGTGTATTGCATTGCTACTTCTACTTGAATGCCATCTTGTTCTCCTTCTACATAAATTGGCTCTTCGAATAACACTTGTTTTGATTTATTTAAGTGTTCGACATAACTCTTAATCCCGCCTTCATAGCAGAATGATTTTCTCACTGGCTCTTCTGGTCGGAAATCCGTAATCGTTAATTTTAATCCTTTGTTCAAGAACGCTAATTCACGCACACGGTTGGCTAATTTATCAAATTCAAAGACTGTTGTTTCTTGGAAAATTTCAGGGTCTGGTACAAAGTATACGCTCGTCCCATGTTTATCAGTTGTCCCAATGATTTTTAAGTCTTCTAAAACGGCACCACGTTTATAAGATTGCTCATAAATATTGCCATCTTTAAATACTTGAACGGTTAAGTCTGTTGAAAGAGCATTAACAACAGAAGCCCCAACCCCGTGAAGACCCCCAGAAACTTTATAGCCTCCGCCACCGAATTTACCACCGGCGTGAAGCACTGTAAATACTGTTTCTACGGCAGGACGACCTGTTTTTTCTTGAATATCCACCGGAATCCCACGTCCATCATCGGTGACGCGAATGTGGTTTTCTTTAGTGATTTCGATTTCAATATGTGTCGCAAACCCAGCCAACGCTTCGTCGATTGAGTTATCCACGATTTCCCAAACAAGGTGGTGAAGTCCCGCACTACTTGTTGAACCAATATACATCCCAGGACGTTTACGAACAGCTTCGAGTCCTTCTAATACTTGAATCTGACTGGCATCATATTGCGCAGCTAATTCAGCTTTGTTTTCTTCTGTCATATGCTAATTCTCACTCTCCGTTTTTAAAATAGTTCCTTTTTCAATCGGTATTACGACCGGTTCATTAATAAATTGTTGCTTAATCCCATCCAGGCTCGTTGTGGTAATAAAGGTTTGCACCTTATTTTCAATCGCTTTAATCAGATGAGTTTGTCTGTCATCATCGAGCTCGGAAAGTACATCATCTAATAATAGAAGAGGATACTCGCCTGTCGATAATTTCATCAATTCGATTTCCGCAAGCTTCAAACTCAGAACGGTCGAACGTTGCTGTCCTTGCGAACCATACGTTTGAACTGGAACCTCATTCAAATAAAAAATCAAATCGTCACGGTGCGGTCCAATCAGCGTTGTGGCTTGATCCGCCTCACGAGTTTGATTCTTCTTGAATTGATCGATATAAATTTCTTTCATTTGCGAAGCTGTTAATCCATCCTCCAAAGGAATCGTTGCTTGATACGACACCGAGAATTTCTCACGACCAAGCGATAACTGGTCATGAATCGGAATGGCTAAAGCCTCCAATTGCTTCATAAAATCGAGACGATGAAAGACGATTTTACTAGCTAACTCGCTTAACATCTCGCTTAAAACCTCTAAGTATTCGTCAGGCTGCTTTTTCTTAATCGCTAGCTGCTTCAAATACGTATTGCGTTGTTTTAAGACGCGATTATATTCCACTAAATCATAAAGGTAGAGGGAACTCATTTGTCCAAGTTCCATATCCACAAATTTACGTCTGTTTTGCGGAGACCCTTTGACAAGCGTGAGGTTCTCAGGGGCAAATAAAATAACATTTAAGTTTCCAAGGTAGGAACTCAGTCGTTTTTGCTCCAAATAATTCACCTTTGCAATTTTTCCTTTTTTAGAAAATTGCAATTCTAAATTCGTCTTTGTCGCTGTTTTTTCAACAGTCCCTTTAATCGTCGCAAAGTCTTTTTTCCATCCAATCAGTTCTTTGTCGTTTGTGGTGCGGTGGCTCTTTGTCATCGCCAAGGCATAAATCGACTCCATCAGGTTGGTTTTACCCTGTGCATTTTCACCAATAAAAACATGCACACCGTCTGTAAACTCTAATTGGACAGATTCATAATTACGAAAGTTTTGTAATTGTAAATTAGTCAGCTTCATGCGTCATGTGTGTTCAAATCATTTTCATCCGATTTCATTTCTTTCACAATAAAAATACCTTCATCAGGTATTTCGACACGTGTATTCGGATATAATTTTCTACCACGTCGATTTTCTAACTCTCCATCTACAAAAACTGTATATTCTTGCAGGTACCATTTTGCTTGCCCGCCCGTTGTAATGACGTCAATATGTTTTAAAAATTGCCCTAATGTAATGTACTCATCAGAGATCGATACGATAGTTGTCATGAACTTCCTCTTTTCTAATGGATATTGGTGAGAACTCCATTAAACTCATGCATGCTCACATATTTTTAAGTAGAATAACTCTACATTATTATACATTTTTTACAAGCTTTTCGCAAAGAAATTGCAAATTTTAGGGGGTTATTTCAATTTTGAGGCAAAAACATCAAAAAAGCCTAAAAAAACAAAAAACAAAATTTACTAGGATTTTTTCAAAAATTGAAAGTTTTGGGCCAAAAATCACCCCAAAATCGTGCTGCCCGAAATTCACTTATAAGTGAATTTCGGGCAAATGCAAAAATAAGATTAAAAATAAAAAAACTCGAGCCTTCAAAACGAAAGCTCGAGTGAAAGTTTGATAACTTACGATTACCCGTTGAATGTACGAACAGGTGTCACTAATTGAATGAAGCTATGTGGAATACCAGAGTGGTCTTCTTTTAGTTTCAATGTGAATGGACGGTTTGCTTCTAAGAAGTTGATGACAGCTTCTGAAGAACCGAATAATTTCAACGCTTCTTTTAAGTAGTCAGGGTTGAATGAAATTTCAAGTGGAGCTCCTTCGAAGTTTTCCACAGCGATTTCTTCTTCAACCGTACCCACTTCAGGAGATTTACCTGTTAATAGAATGCGTTCCGGAGAAAGTGTTAATGTCGCAATATTGTTTTTATCCGTATGTGACATTAATGAAGCACGTTCTACGGCTGCTACAAGTTCGCTCGCAACCACTGTAATAGAAGTGTTCGCTCCGTCGTTAATTAAACGGTCTGTATCAGGGTACATTCCTTCTAATAGACGAGAGTAGAAGGATAATGTTTCTGTTTGGAACAAGATTTGATTATCTGTAATCGCAAAATCGATTGTTTCTAATCCGTCGATGATACGAGATAATTCTAACAATGTTTTACCAGGTAAAGTCATTTCAAAAGTCAATGCATCACTTCCAGCTGGCATTTGTAGTGGAATGATACGTTGGCTTAAACGGTGAGAGTCAGTTGCAACTGCTTTTAATTGGTTGTCTTTAATCACCATATGAATCCCTGTTAAGATTGGACGAGATTCTGCAGTTGAAACGGCAACCGCTGTTTGTACAATCACTTGTCTAAATAATGGTACAGGAATGGTAATCACATGATTTTTTTCGATTTCTGGTAATTGTGGATAATCCACTGCTGATAATCCATTTAATGTAAATGATGCATTACCTGCTGTAATCGTTGCTTGTAATTGATCGTTTGTTTCAAGTGTAAATACATTTAAAGGTAATTTTTTAACGATTTCTCCAAAGAAACGAGCAGGGAGAACGATGCTACCTGGTTCTTGGACTGTTAATTGTAGTTCTTCGTCTTCGATAGGTAAGAATACTTCGATAGAAACTTCTGAATCACTACCTGTTAATGTTAAACCTTCTTCACTTGCAACTAATTTAATCCCAGTTAAAATCGGAATCGTTGTTTTTGATGGAATCGCACGTTGAACATCGACTAGGTTTTTTAAAAATCCTTGTCTGTTTACTGAAAATTTCATAACTTCCTCCTTTTGGATGTCCTTTTATATTTAATTTATTTATTAAAAAAATAGTAATAGTAGTAGGGGCTGTGTATTTTGTGGAAAAGTAAAGAATCCCTACAGCTCTTTCATTTTTGATTGTGGATAACTATTGTGGATAAACAGCTTGAATTTTTTGAGTTATCCACTGACTACTGATGAAGCAATCCTTTAATTTCATTAATGACTTGAGTCGTTTCACTATTTTCTTTTACTTCTAAGCTGATTTTTTCATAAGCATGAAGAACGGTTGAATGGTCTCTACCAAAGTCAGATCCAATTTTTTGTAAAGAACTTCCTGTTAATTCACGTGAAAGATACATGGCGATTTGACGAGGTTGAACCATTGTTTTCGTTCTCTTTTTCCCTTTAATATCTTCAACAGTAATATTGTAATATTTGGCAACAGCACTTTGAATATCATGAATCGATAGTAATTTCTCTTTACCACCTGGTAGGAGATTTTTCAAAGCTTCTGCGGCTAAATCTGTTGAAATATCTTCGCCAACCATCACGGAATAGGCTTGAAGACGCATTAGAGCTCCTTCCAACTCACGTACGTTTGATTGAATATGTCCTGCCACATAGCTCAGTACATCGATTGGAATATTAAAACCAAGGGATTGTGCTTTATTTTGTAAAATCGCAATCCGAGTTTCTAAGTCTGGTGGAGTAATATCCACAGGAAGACCAGAAACGAAACGAGAAACAAGTCTTTCTTGAAGAGCTTTAATTTCTGTTGGTTGTCGGTCACTAGTAAGTACGATTTGTTTTTGGTTATTGAATAAAGCATTAAAAGTATGGAAGAATTCCTCTTGTGTTGCTTCTTTTGCAGCTAAAAATTGAATATCATCGACTAGTAAAATATCCACATTGCGATAACGATTGCGGAATTCTTGTGGTGTCTTTGATCCAATGGAAGCAATCATTTCATTCATAAACTCTTCACTGGTTACATATTTAACACGTGCTGTTGGATGATTCTTCTTATAATCATTCCCAATCGCTTGCATTAAATGGGTTTTTCCAAGACCTACACCCCCATAGAAAAAGAGTGGGTTATAAGCCGTTCCAGGGTTTTCCGCTACATACCGAGCGGCAGCCGTAGCCATTTGGTTCCCTTTCCCGATAATGAATGTATCAAAAGTGTATTTTGGATTTAAATGAGAATCCTCTTCAATCGCAGTTGGAGAAGGATGACTTAATCCAGTCGTTTGTGTTTCTTCTATATTACTGTTGTTTGATTGAAAAGAAGAAATCGTTGGTTCGAAATCAGACTCTGGTGTAATAAATCTAGGTTCAAATGATTGTCTGAAATAGTCGTACCCAAATTCAATAATGTCTCTTAATAAATTATCTTGCCAATATCTGGCAAATGTTTGAGAAGGGACTTTAATATAAAGAATATTTTTCTCGATACGAACAGGTTCAGCGGGTTTTATCCAATGGTTGAATGTAAACTCGGAATTTGTTTTTTCAAATTGTTCTAATAATATATCCCAAAAATCTTGAATGGAATTCATAAATGCACCTCCTTATAGTTCTAAAGATTCTAATCCAGTTAACAGTTTACCATCTTTCAATAGAGTTTTCCACAATTGGATGGAGAAAACCACAATAAATCAAAGTTTTTAATAAAATTATCCACAAAAATGTGGATAATCGATAAGATTAATAGAAAATAAACAGAGTTATACACAGAAAATTTAAAGTTATTCACATTCATTTTTATTGATTTAAAGAGATTTTAACAACTTATCCACCAGTTGTGGATAGATTTATACAAACAGAGTGTTATTTTGTGGATAAGTTGTTGAAAACTAGTGGATGAAGAGTTGTTTTAAAAAAAGATTTCCACTATGATTGTTGATAACTAAAAAAATCGATACAAAAATACAGTTATTTGTAGAAATTTTTAGAGAGATTATGGTATGATACTTCAGTAATTTAGCGATTAGATAGTTTATATTGACAATTCAATATTTTATATTTATAATGTACTAGACTGTCTAGGGAGACTAGATATTTCATTTACAGTAGGAGGTGCACATCGAATGAAAAGAACATATCAACCAAGCAAACGTAAACGTCAAAAAGTTCACGGATTCCGTAAACGCATGAGTACAAAAAATGGCCGTAGAGTATTAGCAAGCAGACGCCGTAAAGGTAGAAAAGTTTTAGCAGCTTAGATCACTGAACGTCTCAGTGGTCTTTTTTTTTAAAAAACATTTCGAGTGACTGGAGATATTCAAGTAGATGAAAAAATCGTATCGAGTGAAGAAAGATCGTGAATTTCAGCAGGTATTCCATAAAGGAAAATCTACAGCTAATCGACAATTTGTTATTTATAAGCTAAATAAGGAAGCACAAGCTCATTTTCGTGTGGGAATTTCAGTAAGTAAAAAGCTAGGAAATGCAGTGACAAGAAATCGTCTAAAAAGACGAATCCGTCACATTCTTATGGAACTAGATGATCAAATAACTCAAAATGCAGATTTTATCGTCATTGCTCGATCTCCCATCGTACAAATGTCTTATCAAGAAATGAAAAGCAGTATGATGCATGTTTTAAAATTAGCTACATTATTACCTAAAAATTAAGATTTCTATTATAAGTAGGAATCATCGAAAATTAAATATTCTAAAAGGTGGGACTTTTCAGTGAAGAAAAAAAGCCAATTGATTTTATCATTAGCAGTTTTAACTTTATTTTTAGCGGCCTGTGGAACTTCTCCTGTTACGGAGTCTAGTACAGGTTTTTGGGATCGAATTGTTCTCTATAATTTATCTCAGTTTATTATTTGGTTATCTGATTTATTTGGAGGAAGCTATGGTTTAGGAATTATCTTCTTTACAATTATTACTCGTTTAATTATGGTTCCTTTAATGCACTTCCAATACCAAAGCACGCGTAAACAAGCAATTCTTCAACCAGAGATTAAAGCTTTACGTGAAAAATACTCTGCTAGAGACCGTGCAACGCAAGAAATGCTTCAAGCAGAAATGAATGCTTTATACGAACGTGAAGGAATCAATCAATACGCTGGTTGCTTACCATTATTAATTCAATTGCCAGTAATGATGGCCTTGTATCAAGCAATTAGTCGTACAGAAGTATTAAAAACTGGACACTTCTTATGGTTCCAATTAGACCAACCAGATCCATACTTCATCTTACCGGTATTAGCCGCTGTGACAACATTCATTACAACTTGGTTATCTATGAAGATGCAAGATACTGGTGGAGCTGGTAAAGCAATGATGTATTTTATGCCAGTAATGATTTTATTTATGTCTCTTGGTTTAGCAAGTGCGTTATCACTATACTGGGTAGTCGGAAACGTATTTATGGTAGGTCAAACCTTACTATTAAATAATCCATTCAAATTCCAAGAAGAGCAAAAAGCGATTATCGCTGAGAAAAAACGTCGTCAAAAGGCGCTTGAAAAAGCGAAGAGAAGACACGGAAAATAATTCTTATATAGAAGTCTTGTTGAAATGTCTCAATCATGAGATAATAACAATGATTTTTAAAGATTAGGAGAGTTTACGATGACAAATACTATTAAAGAAACAGATACTTCAGTAGAAAAAGCAATTCAAAAAGGATTACGTCAATTAGGATTAACCAAAGAAGAAGTAGTTGTTGAAGTGTTATCTGAAGGTAAAAAAGGATTGTTTGGCTTTGGCCAAAAAGATGCAATAGTTGCTTTAACTCCAGTTGTTAAAGAAGAAGTTGTGGAAGAAGTTTCTACACCAGTAGTAGAAGAAACGGTTGAAGAAGTAGTAGCAGCTGAAGATGAATCTTTCGAGGAAGAATTCGAAGACGAAGAAGATGTTGAAGGTTCTGAAAATGAAGAAACAACCGTAGATCGTTTAGAAGAAGCAGCTCATGTAACCAAAGCATATTTAGAAGGAATTGCGAAAACTTATGGTGCAGAAGCAACTGTAGCAGTTGAAGTGCGCCGTGATCGTATGACATTTGTATTCGATACAGACAAACAAGGGCTATTAATTGGTAAACATGGTAAAATTTTAAATGCGTTACAAGTATTAGCACAAGTTTCTGTCCATCGTTTTGTTAAAGGAAGAATTTCTGTTCAAGTAGATGTTGGTGATTACCGTGCTCGTCGTAGTGAAACACTACAACAAATTGCCGAAAGAACAGCTCGTAAAGTATTAAAAACGAAACAACCTGTTTACTTAGAACCACTACCAGCATATGAAAGAAAACAAATTCATGCTGCATTAAGTAAAAATAAACGTATTTCAACACATTCCGAAGGAAAAGAACCTCATCGTTACCTAGTTGTTGAAATCGCTGAATAGAAAATGATGAAAGCTTATGACCGTTTCAGTCATAAGCTTTTTTTTCATAATTAATGAAAGATAATAAAAGACATTTCAGAAAATGTTGCTATAACAATATTTTTATGAATGGATAGGTAATATAAATCATTAGGACGAAACAAATAAAGTATAAAAAAACTTTCATAAATAGAACTATTTCAATCATAAAAAAAGAATTATTCCTATAAATGTCCACTAAATCTAAGTTTTTCTTTTGGAGAAATTAGAAAATAAAGGTATAATAAAAATGAATATAGGGAGCATATATTTAATAAAAGATGAGGAGATATTATGGACATTCAAATTTTTGTGAATCGACGAAAAGAATTAGGTTTATCTCAAATTGAATTGAGTGAGGGTATTTGTACACAAGCAACATTAAGTCGATTCGAAAATCACGGTCAAATCCCATCCATGAAGATATTGACCTTACTTTGTAAAAAACTACATATGGACGTAGGGGAGTTATTTCCATCTGTAGCGATTAAAGATTCAGTTATAAACAAAAAGCTGGATAAAATCGAATTTCATATTGTGAATATGGAATATGAAGAAGCTGAAGAATTAATTCATAGTATAAATGCGGCTCATTTAACCACGCAGCAACTATGGAGATATTTATACTTAAAAGGTTTCACTCAAACCTTATTAGAAAAGGAAAGTACAGATAGCTTTTTCTACTTCAATCAATTGTTAGCAGATCATTCTGATGTGGATAATAAATATATTTTCTTAGCGTATACGGGAATCGGACTTATTTATATGAATCAGGGAGACTATGATAAGGCCGAATACTTCTTTGAAAAAGCCATCCACCAAATCGATAATCTTACAATTGAATCCATTGAAGATGTATGTCGTGTGTTAACAGTTCTATATTATGGTGGGACTTTCTATGCAAAAATTAAAGAATATGATACTAGCGATGTCTTACTCCGACGCGGAATTACAATCTGTAGTGAAAATCATGTTACATACTATTTAGCTCGTATCAAATATTTGCAAGCAGAGAACGCTTATGTGAATGACGCCTCAAGTGAAGAAGTAAAAGAATTGATGAGAGACGCCGCAGCATTTGCCAGAGTGAATAAAAATACGGTATTATTAGAAAAAATAAAAGTATTTAAAGAACTTGTGGCGAAAGGAGAATAGGAATGTCTATTCGTCAAAAAAGAGATGATTTATTCAAAAAAGAAAAATTAGAAGTTCCAGAAGAAATTAAAGAGGAATTTCAAAATGATGAGTATGATTTAGATAGTTTTGGAGATGCATTTGTAATGATGCCAAAATTTGAAGAAGATAAGCGTCAGAAAAATCTAGAAAAAAACATTAAAAAAGAATGGCTAGAGGATTTTGAATAAATCGCTTTTGACCTGCTAAGTGAGATTAGAGACCTTGTTCTTCAAGGTCTTTTTTATTTCAAAAAAGTAGAAATAATTCCTTTTCAGAAACTTATTCATTTAGAAAGAATTTTTTAATGAAAACAGTAGCATTTTAGTTGAAATCACAAACTAGTTATGATAAATTAATATCACTGTTAAGCGAACGTTCGCTTTTAAAACCGTTTCAAAATCTTCCAAAAAGATGGATGAAATCTGTTGACAGTAAAAATGTCCTATGATAGTATATAGGAGTTGTTGAAAAACAACGATTGACCTTTGAAAACTGAACAAAGAAGACGAACCAAATGTGTAGGGACTTCATTATTTTTAATGAAGAAACAACAATTTCTTATCTCTTAAAGAGATACAATAAGTCAGTAATTAAAATGAG
>NZ_JVBO01000032.1:0-2082 GCF_001073445.1 Granulicatella sp. 572.rep1_STHE
GTTTTGTAACCATTCAAATCAACACAGCTCTAAAACAATGGACGGGTACGTAGAAAGGATACTAGAGTTTTGTAACCATTCAAATCAACACAGCTCTAAAACATTGCTAACTGATACGCTTTATCTTTCAACGTTTTGTAACCATTCAAATCAACACAGCTCTAAAACCAATGGTTTTAGCTTCTTCTTCGTCTGTTTGTTTTGTAACCATTCAAATCAACACAGCTCTAAAACGTTGTTTTCAACAGCATTTTCGATTTCTTCGTTTTGTAACCATTCAAATCAACACAGCTCTAAAACCAAGGAGTGAATAAAATGAATAAATTCCAAGTTTTGTAACCATTCAAATCAACACAGCTCTAAAACCACTGCATCCGCCAAGATTAGTAGTGTGGTGTTTTGTAACCATTCAAATCAACACAGCTCTAAAACTCCATCCTTGCCTTTAACAAAAGCATTCGAGTTTTGTAACCATTCAAATCAACACAGCTCTAAAACGTGGAAGGGCGTTTATGTTAAGGTTCGATTGTTTTGTAACCATTCAAATCAACACAGCTCTAAAACTTTCAACAGATGGATTATGCAAGAAAATGTGTTTTGTAACCATTCAAATCAACACAGCTCTAAAACCCACCCCGCAATCAAGAGCTACAGGGTAAAGTTTTGTAACCATTCAAATCAACACAGCTCTAAAACCCGTAACCAAGTTTTAAGTTGTCTAACATGGTTTTGTAACCATTCAAATCAACACAGCTCTAAAACTGTAATCATCGGTGACTTTGCAAATAGCTTGTTTTGTAACCATTCAAATCAACACAGCTCTAAAACTTCTTCTTTATCTGTAATATCCTTCTCTTCGTTTTGTAACCATTCAAATCAACACAGCTCTAAAACTCTAAAGCTGGGAAGTCATTTGGACTCATCGTTTTGTAACCATTCAAATCAACACAGCTCTAAAACTAAAACTTCATTTGATATTTTTAAACTTTTGTTTTGTAACCATTCAAATCAACACAGCTCTAAAACCTTGAACCATATTATGTTAGAAGGACGTTTGTTTTGTAACCATTCAAATCAACACAGCTCTAAAACCTCATTGTTTCACCATAGATGAAATAGTTAGTTTTGTAACCATTCAAATCAACACAGCTCTAAAACTTACCGATTTGTTCCCAGCCCATAGAGCCGGTTTTGTAACCATTCAAATCAACACAGCTCTAAAACAAGAGAAACAGCATGTAGTTTCTTTCATTCGTTTTGTAACCATTCAAATCAACACAGCTCTAAAACCCGTCTAAGAACTCTAAACGGTCGTTATTAGTTTTGTAACCATTCAAATCAACACAGCTCTAAAACTATAGTGTCAGTAAAAGCTAAGGATTGGGAGTTTTGTAACCATTCAAATCAACACAGCTCTAAAACTCCAACTGAATCTTGAATCCATCCTTCTTTGTTTTGTAACCATTCAAATCAACACAGCTCTAAAACGCTTGTTTCAAGATTTCTAATAACCCCTCGGTTTTGTAACCATTCAAATCAACACAGCTCTAAAACCTTCGTTCTGGAAACAGGACTAACAGGAACGTTTTGTAACCATTCAAATCAACACAGCTCTAAAACAATGGACGGGTACGTAGAAAGGATACTAGAGTTTTGTAACCATTCAAATCAACACAGCTCTAAAACATTGCTAACTGATACGCTTTATCTTTCAACGTTTTGTAACCATTCAAATCAACACAGCTCTAAAACCAATGGTTTTAGCTTCTTCTTCGTCTGTTTGTTTTGTAACCATTCAAATCAACACAGCTCTAAAACGTTGTTTTCAACAGCATTTTCGATTTCTTCGTTTTGTAACCATTCAAATCAACACAGCTCTAAAACCAAGGAGTGAATAAAATGAATAAATTCCAAGTTTTGTAACCATTCAAATCAACACAGCTCTAAAACCACTGCATCCGCCAAGATTAGTAGTGTGGTGTTTTGTAACCATTCAAATCAACACAGCTCTAAAACTCCATCCTTGCCTTTAACAAAAGCATTCGAGTTTTGTAACCATTCAAATCAACACAGCTCTAAAAC